>CAXYZD010000088.1:0-10443 GCA_964293455.1 uncultured Acinetobacter sp.
CTGTCACGCCGAGGGTCGCGGGTTCGAGTCCCGTCCGCTGCGCCATTTATCTTAAATCCTGAAATTAAGATATTTGCAAAAAATAAAACTTACGCAACGTGGTTTTATTATTCAGGGCGCTTAGCTCAGTTGGTAGAGCGTCTGCCTTACAAGCAGAATGTCGGCGGTTCGATCCCGTCAGCGCCCACCATATCTTAATGATTATATTTCTTCTAAATAAATTCCTTATTAAGTTTATTATACTCTCTTTTAGTATCTCATCTACGATTGCTATACCGCATCATTATTTTTAGATAAACTCACTTTATAATTTTAATTATAAGTCATGACTATGAGAAATCCTTATCAACGCAAGGCTGCGTCGAATACGACACAGAAAAATAATAGCGCAATAGATCAATATCGCACTTTTATGGAAGGTATTGTTCAGCAAGGCAAAGTTTATGCATTGTATCAAGAGGGGTGGGCGTTATGTTCTACGCCTTCAGGGCAGCAAACTTTAGCTATTTGGCAGTCAAAATCGCTGGCGCAACTTTTACAAAAAGGTAATTGGGAAAATTACCGAGTTGAAGAAATTGCCTTGATTCAGTTTGTTGAAAAAATGATTCCTTTTATTCGTGAGAATGGCAAAATTTTATCCATTAACTTAACACCAGAAGGACAGAATGTTTTAGTTTCTGGTGATAAATTTTTAATTGATTTAAAAAAATATCTTTATCAAATACAACAGACCAACCCAGATGTATTTAAAAGTGGCTTAGTGCCACTACCTCGTAAAATTCGCATTCACGAAAAAAGTAGCAATTAAGATGAAATGGGGCAATTCAATCAATACTCGTTGAGCAGCCAGCCACTTAAATAAGCAAAGTACTCTCTGAGCCATGCATTATAACGTATGCTTAAAGGTGTTGGTGCGGAGACCATTAAAACATTGGTGTAGCCTTGTTTATGTGCAATTGCTTCTGCACGTAAGGTATGAAAATCACTGGTGACAATGGCGATGGGTTGTTGTGGACTTAATTGATGTTGTTTTAGAATGGATTGGCTATTTTTTAGATTGAGTTCCGTACTGGTACTTTGATCTTCCAATAAAATACGCTGTGCAGGAATATGATGTTGTTCTTGTAAATATTGTGACATGGCTGTGGCTTCAGTAATAACTTCTCCAAAATCTAGACCACCACTGACAATGATTGGAATATCAGTTTGTTGTTTTGCAAATTTTGCAGCAGTGTCTAAACGAGCAGCAAGTGCAGCGGAAGGTTTACCTTGAGTAATTCCACTGCCGAGCACAATAATGGCTTGTAAAGGATGATGTGTTGTCGATTGAGTATTTGAACTGTGAATATATAAAAAAAATCCTGCAAGACTGATGCACCATAGTGTAAATCCGATCCAACCCACACGCCAAAAACGTTGTAGTTGCAAATGTTGGTTTAAATAATTTTGAATTTTGTGCCAAGCCAATGCCGTGCTAATAAAAACGATACCCAAGAGAACAGGAATAATAGTGCCTAAATGCACTTTTTTGAATAAAAATAGAATAAAACCATCAACAAAGAGTACAAGACCGATGGTGAGTAAAATGAAGCGAAGTATAGTTATTTGCATATTCAAAAAATGGGTCTGTACGAAAAATAGTTTAAGTTTACGCAGTCTGATGTATTTTTTCATGTCTTATTTGGTTGGTTTTTATATAAAGGTGGTTCAATACAATGTATGTCTTGAAAAATAAAAACGGGCAATTTGCCCGTTTTTATTGGGATTTAATGAAATACTTAAGTCTCTAAGGATTCAATAATATTTTTAATAAACATCTCTGCGATAACGCCCTTGTTGACGAAGTTCATCAAGTAAATCAGCACCTAAAATATCATTGAGCGCATGCTCAACATCTGTTGCCATACCTTGAATATTACCGCACACATAAATCACTGCGCCATTGGCAACCCATTGTTTGAGTTCATCTGCATTTTGACGTAGCTTATGATGTACGTAGATTTTCTCTTCTTGATCACGTGAGAATGCAAGATCAAGACTTTTCAGCATCGCGGTATTTTGCCAAGCTTGAATCGTGTCTTTAAAGAAGTAATCGACATTGTGTTGACGTTCACCAAAAATCAACCAATTCTCTGTGTAGCTTGAATGAGCACGAGCCGAGAGAAGGCTGAGTAAGCCTGCAATACCCGTACCGTTGCCGATGCAAATAATTGGGCGATTATCGGTAATGAGATGGAAAGATTCATTACTGCGAATACGTAAAGCAACCGTATCTTTTGTAGATAGATGTTCCGTAAGCCATCCTGAACCTAGTCCTAATTCACCTTGAGTATCGCGTTGCTGGCGTACCACTAAACCTAAGCGGTGTTGCTCAGGAATACTTGCAATTGAGTATTCACGACTTGGTAAAATTGGAAGTTGAATTAACAATTGTTCAACGTCTTGATGCGGTTGAAGAGCAACAGTTAAATCACGATTCCATAAAGCTTGCGCAAGCGTCATTTTTAATGATGGTACAACAACATCAGCAGAAATATTTTGTAATTTCAGGAAGTGATCAATGCGATCTTGGCTGTTACCTGGTTGAATTTCAGCAATATCACCCGCTTGCCAAGTCACATCATGGCGTGCCTGTAGTTCAATATGATAGGCAGGTTGACCCAAACTATTTGGATTGAGCAATTCACATTGGGTCAGTTTCCATTGATCATAAACTTTATCAATTGACATAGCTTGTAAATCAAGTTGTGTACTTGCTGTTAGTGCTGTATTCCAACGTTGAATATCATCATTATGGCTATTGTTGACTTCAACTGTTTCAAATAAAGCGGTTGCTCCATTGCCTTGTAACCATGTGGCAATACGATGACCAAACGAGCAGTAACTCTCTGGATATTCTTTTGAACCTAGTGCCAAAACAGCAAATTTGACATGACTGAGATCAAGGGTTTGACTCAATATTTTCTTTTCAAAAACCGATGCAAGATCAGGTGCTTCGCCTGTACCATAAGTACTCGCAATAAACAGAATTTGACTATTTTGCATTAAATCATCAACCGTCAATTGCTGTGCTGCTTTCACAATTGTCGGTTGCTTTGCTTCTTGTAGACTTGTTGCAGTGCGCCAAGCCAGTTGTTCTGCGACACCTGTTTGCGTTGCATAAGCAATCAGCCAAGGTGTTGCATTTGGGTCAATATTTGCTGTTAGACCTTGCCCTGTAACGCTACCTTTTGCTGCAAGCGTTAATTTTTTTTGCTTACGGCGTTTCAGGTAAAGCATCCAACCTGTCACAAAGAAGAGTGGCATCGCGAGTGCTGCAAGCATCACAATGAACTGATAAATTGGACCGAAGAAACTACCACGATGCACAGGTAGCATACTGCTCATGATTTTTTCATTGAGTTTTTTATCTTCATACAAATCAAGTTTTTCAATTTGATTGCTTTGATAATTAAAGGTCGCTTTATTGCGTGCACGTTCATGTTGAGGGATGGCATCAACAAATGAAATTTCCATTTGTCCATCTGATTTTTTGGGGATACTCAAAGTTACGCTTGAATAATCTCGACCAATTTTGGCATTAAAGCCTGACCAACTTTGTATCAGAGCAAGATTAATCTGTTCTGGTTTTAAGCCTTTTTTCTCCGATTTAGATGAATCTGGATTTTTTTCACCACGTTGTGCACGATTTTCTTGTGGGTTTTGATTTTCACCTTGAGGGCGTTCACCACGTTGTCCGCGATTTTCTTGTGATTGTGGATTGTTATTCTCACCTTGAGCACGTTTTTGCCCTTCACCACCTGCACTAGCTTGCATTTCAGGTTTAGGCTGTTCAACGCCCATGACTTTAAACATGCCACTACGCCACCAATCATATGACCAGTACAGTCCCGTACAGGCCAATAATAGGTAGAAAATCACCACCCAAGTACCAACGACAGCATGTAAATCCCAAAGGAAATTACGGCCTTTGAGTTTAGGTTTAATAACAAACCATTGTTTAAATGAATGTTTTTTAGGCCAGCGCAAATACAAACCGCTGAGTACGAAAAAAATCAACATCAATGTACATGCGCCTGTAATTTGCTTGCCGACAGGGCCGACGGTTAAATTACGGTGCAGTTGTTGAATAAATTGGAAAAATTCTTTGCCTTTGACATCAGGAAGTGTAGCGGCTGTATAAGGGTTCACCATTAAGGTTGCGCCACGACGAGCGCCTTCTTTGGCATAGTTAATGGTTGAAGATTCTTCAGCAGCTTTGGCAATGGTGATGCTATTGATCTTCATTTCAGGTTGTGTGCTTTGGAAGTGTTGATACAACTCCGCAGGCGTCATTTTAGCTTTATTTTCAACCTGAACAGTATAGCTGTCGGGATTAAGCCATCGAGTAATTTGTTGTTCGTAGGAATAAATGGCACCTGTTACGCCCATTATAGACAGGATAAGTCCCGCAGTGATCCCTAAAAACCAGTGAATCTGGAAAAATGTTTTTTTAAACATAATGAATGTCAGGCTGAGTTTTGTCGTGCGGAATTATAACTTAAGAATTAGTAGAAAAAATGGATTCTCATATAATATTTATTCTCATTATCATTACTGTTCATGTTTTTTTATGTTTATTCACTTGTACTTGGGTAGATTGTTGTTATGTTGAGAAGAGTAGATATAAAGTGATGTTTAAATAAGGAAAATTAAATATAAAAAATCCTCCATAAATGAAGGATTTTTTTAACATTTTAATGCTTATAGTGGTTTTGCTTCACCCACGCTTTCTTTTAAATGTTTACGTATCGTTTTAAAAGGAAAGTTTTTGCTATTCATGCGTTTTGGTAAGATATATGCACCTTGTTGATCTTTAATTTTAAAATTGACCAACATAAAATCTGGTGCATCGTACCATTCATAAATATCTTTCCAACCAATGGTTGCCACACCTTGCTGAGCACCCATTTGTTGACGCATGACGATACCATGTGGTTGTACACCAAGCTGAATGCCTTTAATTTCCTGTGCAGGAAATTCATTCATTTTACGTTTTACATACCATTCTAGACCGAATTTTCGAACCAAGAGGTAAACCGCAACACAGGCTAAAGCGACCCAGAAAATGACAGTTGAATAGTTTTTGATGAGTAATAAACCCAGAATGGAAATGGCTGTAACGACAGCCATAATCACCCAAGTTTTCATACCAATTTTATTGGTACTGCGCCAGATCATCAGTTGGGCATAACGCTGTTCTTCTTCAGAAACTTCATAAGGAACAGGTTGCAGTGTGTAGGCGTAAACGTTTTTTGCAGTCATAGTGTCAAAAAATAATATGTAAAACTGAGCAGAGTTTAGCATTAAAACAATACAATCAGTGAGTATATTGTACCAATTTACCAGTCAATTTAATCGTTCCTATATTGCATTGTGTACGCCTTTGAGTGTGAAAATTGACGTTGTCATCTGTTCATAATGAAGCCAGTTCTGTTGAATGATTGTCTCGGTCATGGCTTAGGCTCTGCTTTAAGGTACTCAGCTGTTGTAAGATACTAAACATCAACGAGAGCTGTTGCAAAATCATTAAGGATTTTTCTGAGCTTTCATCGGACTGATTTAAACATGAACGAATGGTTTGTAGCATGTTATGTGTGGTCAAATCAGGCATTTGATCATGTAATAGCGCACCTTGAATGTCATCTAAAGCGGTATCAAGCAATGCCAATATTTCAGGATCCTCAATTTTTTCTCGATGCGCACCTAAAGCCGCAATATAGCTAATAAAAGTGTGATTCAGGCATAAAAACTCAAAGGCTTGTGCTTTTTGCACAGGATCAAAATCAGGTTCAGTTGCAAGCGTTGAAATCAGTGATGCAACATCAGCATCGGTATTGTGTGCTGCACGGCGAACCATACGATAATTTAAACTGTTTTGCCGACCATGATGATACTGTTGAATAACTTCATTTAAATAATCACATTGTGCTTCAAGCGAGCGCTGAATAGTACGGGGCAGGCGACGAAATTTCCAATCGGGGAAAATGAAGCTGACACCAAACCACGCCAAGGCACAACCTAAAATGGTATCGACCATACGAGGCCATGCTGCTGTAAAGCCAATGCCATCCAAATTAAAATTAATCAGTGCTAAAACGGTAATAAAGGCAGTTGCTTGTGCATACTGTTTACTGCGTAATTCAAAAAACAACACACCACTGATGACCAATAAAAGCAATTGACCTTCAACAGAGGGTACAAAAAATAGCACTGCATAACCTGCGATAATTCCACCAAGTGTGCCTAAAATTCGTAAACGTAGTCGGCGTTTAGTGGCATTGAAATTCGGTTGGCTGACAAATAGGGCTGTCAATAAAACCCAATAGCCATATTGGATATTGGTCAGTTGAACAAAGATGTAGCCAATAAATAAAACTACAGAAACACGAATGGCATGTCTAAAGAGTACCGATTCAGGTGTAAGGTGCTGTTTGATTCTCGAAATGACATCTGCCCAGCCCTTTAGATCATCATCGCGTAATTGATTTTCAATCTGTCGTTCTTTGTCTACAGTCAAATTACGAATGGTTTCGACATTGCGCAGTTGGGCATCAATCGATTTTAAATTTTGATAGAGCGAAAAGAGTGCATTAATCCAGATGGGGTCATATTGCTGATCTTGACGAAGTTTCTCTAAAGATTTACGTAAATTAATAAAAGCATATTCAGCACGGTTACTGTGCTTGTATGTTGTTCGATATAGAATACTTTCAGCAAGGTCGTTACAAGTTTTTCCTTGTAAAGAAAAAATGCGCTGAAAACGAAACAAAATGTCGCTGTGTTCAAACATTTTGGTCAATTTTTGATAATCAATATGAGATGAATCTGCACGCTCGTGAATATCTTGTGCCACAAAATAATATTGTAGGCTACGGCGTGTATCTCGTTGCCCTCGGTCACCTTTAAGTCGAGTCAGTAAGGCAGTTCGCATCTCGTTAAACAGTGCAACGAGCTTGGCATTTTCCATTGAAAGATCAATCATACTTTGTTGATAGCTTTTTGGCGTCATATCGACATCAAACAAATTAGATTTGGAAAATAGAAAATTACCGAGCGATGAATAGCATTGGGCAAGTTGGTCTTGTACCTGACGCACAGGAAACAATAAAAAGCTGATGGTCGAGATGAGACCGTACCACATTGCACCTGTCACCAATAAAATTGGCTGTGCATACCATTGTTCAAAGAGATGTTCGCCAAGCATTGCATAAACTGAAATGACCAAACAACCATAAGAAATAGTGGCATAACGTCTACCCAGTGAACCCAGTAGAATCCAACCAATACACGATACAATTAATCCTAAAGCAAATATAATAGGATAGGGGAACAAAAAATGAACGGATACTGCGGTAATAAAGAACCCGATACCAGTATAAATTTGGTTCATAATTCGCACGGAAAAGCGATCATCAATGTCGCTTAAACCTGCGGCAACCACACCCAAAGTCAGGGGGATGGTCATAATTTGATGATCCAAAAAATAGGGAATAAATGCAGTACCTGCGAAAATGATCATCATTCGCAAGTTATACATAAATGCTGTGTTGTAGGTCGCTTTACGCAGTTTTTCCAGCCAGGGGTTCAAGCGAGAGTCCTTATACAGGTCGGATGGATTTAAGCCGTTGCCATTATACAATTGTTAGCGTGAATATTCACTTTTTACTAGGTGAAATCAGGCTATGTAGTGTGTAAAATGGTCTGTCCTGTTCAATATTTATAACTGAAATAAGCACATGTCAGAAAAAAGCACTGGAAAACCTTATTCAATTTTTTGGATCATGCTATTGGCATTGTTTACCTCATTGGGTCCCTTATCTATTGATATGTATTTGCCTGCTTTACCGCAAATGGCGACGGACTTTCAGGTCAGCACTTTGCAAATGGCAAATACCTTGCCCGCATACTTTATGGGCTTGGCGATTGGTCAACTCATTTATGGTCCCATTAGTGATCGAATTGGGCGTAAAAAACCGCTGTATTTTGGAATGGCACTTTACGCCGTGGCAAGTTTATTGTGCATACTTGCCCCTGATCATTGGTCGCTCATCGCAGCAAGAATATTACAAGCGCTCGGTGGATGCGTTGGTGTCGTGATGGCACGTGCTGCTATTCGAGATTGTTTGGATGTACAAAGTTCGGCACAAGCCTTTGCTCAAATGATGATTGTGATGGGCGTTGCACCGATTATGGCACCTGTGATTGGTGCGGTGATGTTGCAGTACTTTGAGTGGCAGAGCATTTTTATCTTACTTTCAATCATTGGATTGATTTGTTTACTGTGTGTGCATTTCTTTTTTGAAGAAACGCTGAAAGTTGAAAACCGCTTAAAGCTCAATTTCAAACAAGTATTAATACTTTATAGCAATATTTTACAAGATAAGAGTTTTCGTTTACCTATGTTGGCAGGTTGCTTAAGTGGTGCATCCTTATTTTGTTATATCAGTTCTGCTTCCGCAGTTTTTATGGATGGATATGGCTTGTCGCAACAGCAGTTTGCTTTTGCCTTTGCTTTGAATGCGATGGGAATTATTTTAATTTCGGCATGTAATAAGCGTTTGGCAAATCAATTTAACGTTTTTCAGCGTCTTAAAATTGGTGGATTGATTCAAGTTAGTGGCGCAATTATTTTGCTTATTGCTGGTTTTTTATCTATAGCGCCTATGGCTTTGGTGATGCTGGGGATGTTCCTTGCTGTTTCAGGTATTGGTTTTACAGGACCCAATGCGATGGCGATTGCGATGGCACAACAAGGTGCTCGTGCAGGGACGGCCAGTGCGATTATGGGCAGTGCCCAATTCGCTTGTGGTTTAGTGGGTGGGGTGATTCTAAATTTCCTACTTTGGGGCGCATTGTTGAACATGGCATTATTAATGATGCTGTTTACATTAACAGGGTTGATTGCTGTTTTTGCAGTCGAAAAACAACTCAAATTGGCTGTTTGAGTATCTGTTTGAAAGTAAATCTGGCTTGGCTTTAAGGGAAAGTTAAGCTTAATTAGGACATATTTTAGAAAATCCATCTCAAAATATGATTTTTTCATATATACAATGGTCGCATAGCTTGTAAAAATAGCAATAACAAAATTCGCTAAGCCCTAGACTATATACGGTTTATAGAAAAGATAATCTAAAAAAAGAATTGAAAATAATATCTTATTCGGTAAAACTGATTGTTATTAAGTGGTTTAGATAAGCTAAATTACAACTGTGTACGGTTTATACACAAAATGTTACTTTTAGGTTTCAACTTAATACTAATGCTTACATAATTTAGAACGCACACATTGGTGTTATTGTTTTTATTTATGCAGTCACTCTTTCGCACTGCCTGAGCAAAACAAAAAAGGTGATTTTTTAGCAAAATTTGGGTTTTAAAATCATGTCGCACGGATGTTTATATTTTTATAAAGATGAGGAATGTTTCATGAGTCAACTTATTAGCCGTAAATCTTTTTTTCAGCAGGGTTTAGCTGTCGCTGTAACTGCGTTGATGATGACATCTGCAAATGCTGCATCAGATGCAGAAGTAAAGCAACTGCGTGAAGAAGTACAGGCGCTAAAAGCATTGGTTCAACAGCAACAACAAATTCAACAGCAGCAACAAGTCATTTTAGCCGATGTAAAAGTACAGCCAGCAATCATTTCGCCATTGGCGGGTTTAAAATCTAAAAATGGTGCAAATGTTAATTTGTATGGTTTTGTTCGCGGTGATGCAAATTATATTATTGAAGGTGCTGATGACGACTTCAACAAAGTAAGTGCAACAAATGGTGAAGCTAAAGATAAATTACGTGCAACAGCAAAAACAACACGTATTGGTTTAGATTTTGACACACCTGTTGGCGATGCGAAAGTCGGTGGTAAGGTTGAAGTTGACTTTGCTGGTAATGGTGCAAGTGAAAACTTACGTATCCGTCATGCATACTTAACGTATAACAATTGGTTATTTGGTCAAACAACATCAAACTTCTTGTCAAGCCATGCACCAGAAATGATTGATTTTGCAACGAATATTGGTGGTGGTACAACACGTATTCCACAAGTACGTTACTCATATAACCTTGCACCAGCAACAAAAGTATTGATTGCAACTGAAGAAGGCAACAGTGCAGGTGCTGTTGGTACAGACATCAAATACAGCTTACCTGTATTGACTGCAAAAATTGTACAAGGTTATGCAGATGGTAAAGGTAATGCTTCAGCACGTGTATTGGTTGAAAACTATAAATCAACTGCAGCTGATGACAATAAAACAGGTTGGGGTGTTGCAGCAGGTACTGACTTTAAAGTTATTGATGACTTAAAAATCTTTGCTGATGCATCTTATGTTGTTGGAAATAATAATTATTTCTCTGTACACGACAAAAATAGATAACTCATTGAAATAATGTCATAATAA
>CAXYZD010000089.1:0-10352 GCA_964293455.1 uncultured Acinetobacter sp.
GGTTACCGTTATAGAGTGAATTATGAGCAGGAAATGTCAACACACCCTAATAAGAATAAAAAAGATTTAAGCATAAATTATTGCAATATAAAAAATGGATGATGGTCATACTTTTTGTATGCTTTGCTTTACAGATTGTTTTTATTTTAGATGTGAGTCTTTATAAAATTGAATATCTAAAGAGTGCTTGTACAAAAAATAATCTTGATGATGAGGTACTCATCTGATAACTTACAAATTGTAAGTGCATGCCAAAAAGTAAGTCTATTGTCTTTAGGAGATATTTGATGAGTACATACGCTTCAAGTAAAGTGTTGGGTCAAGTTTTATCGACAGAATGTCCTTCTCGTGAAATTTTGGAGCATTTGACCCATAAATGGTCTGTGCTGATTCTGCGTTGTCTAAGTGATGGGGTACATCGCTTTAGTGAGTTAAGACAACGCATTGAAGGCATTAGTGAAAAGATGCTTGCACAGACATTAAAATTTTTAGAAAAAGATGGTTTTATTTTAAGAACGGTTTATCCAGTGGTACCGCCCAAAGTGGAATATCAATTGACAATTTTAGGCGCACAAGCTGCAGAAAAATTAAATTATCTCATTAGTTGGGTTGAAAGGAGTTTGCCGGAAATTTTAGAAAATAAAAGCATGCTGAAATAAAATAAAGACATAAAGATTTTTTGCTTAAAACAGTAATGATGTTTTCGAAACAAGTATTTATTTTTAAATGAGTTTAATGAAAGGGTAAACAACGATTTAATTTTTGTTGAATAAAAAACAAAATGACATTGCTGCTAGATTAAAAGAGATTCAAATGAGCGTAATACATCATCAAAAAAGCTGCTTTAAAAGCTTTTTTATTAAAAATTGACGATAATTCATGTTTGACTGAATAATACTTATCGAGAAATTTTTCAAAATATGGGAGAATATGCGGTTTTAAAGATTTTAGAGGATTGGCAGCATGCGCTTTGTTGATGAAGCAGTCATTACAGTAGAGGCTGGCAACGGTGGCAATGGCGTAGCCAGTTTTCGCCGTGAAAAATTTGTACCTTTCGGTGGACCGGATGGTGGTGATGGTGGTCGTGGTGGTAGCGTTTATGTTCAAGCTGATGAGAACACGAGCACCCTAGTCGATTTTCGTTATACCCGTAAATTCCGTGCAGAACGTGCTAAAAATGGTCGCGGTGCAAACTGCGCAGGTCGTGGCGGTGAAAACACAGTATTGCTTGTTCCTGTGGGAACAACAATTGTAGATACAGAATCTGGCGATATTATCGGCGATTTAATAGCAAGTGGTCAGAGTGTATTGGTTGCAGCTGGTGGTGATGGTGGTTTGGGCAATACCCATTTTAAATCATCAACCAACCGCTCACCACGTAAATGTACACATGGTATTAAAGGCGAATACCGTGAAATTCGTTTAGAACTGAAAGTTCTTGCGGATGTAGGTTTATTAGGCATGCCAAATGCAGGTAAATCGACCTTTATTCGTGCAGTATCGGCAGCAAAACCAAAAGTTGCAGATTATCCATTTACCACTATGGTGCCAAACCTAGGTGTGGTCGATGCAGATAGTCATCGTTCATTTGTTATGGCTGATATTCCAGGACTTATCGAAGGTGCATCTGATGGTGCAGGCTTAGGTATTCGCTTCCTGAAACATTTGGCACGTACACGTATTTTATTGCATATTGTTGATGTTCAACCGATTGATGGTTCTGATCCTGCATATAATGCCAAAGCAATTGCAGCAGAATTAGAAAAATTCTCTCCAACCTTGGCACAGTTGCCTGTGGTATTGGTATTGAATAAAGTCGATCAGCTTGCAGATGATACGCGTGATGAATGGTGTCAGCACATTTTGGACGAACTCAAATGGGAAGGCCCTGTCTTTAAAACTTCAGGCTTAACCTTTGAAGGAACAAAAGATGTTGTTTATTACTTAATGGATCAGATTGAACAACAACATGAGTTGGAAGCTGAAGATCCTGAGTATGCAGCAAAAGTGAAAGCATTCCGTGATCAGTTAGAAGCTGAAACACGTGAACAAACACTTGCAGCAAAAGAAGCATATCGTCTGATGCGTCGTCAACAACGCCTTGAGGGTATTTTGGGTGATGACGACGAAGATGAAGATGAAGACAGTGATGGTGATGACGGCGATATGGAAGTATTTTACGTACGTTAATTTTCAGGTCATTACTTTGAAAAAGTAAAGGCTTCGGAAAAGGATAACTGAGGGCGAAATGGTAGAAGTGGTGGACGGGCAACGTCAGCTCGGTGCATTAAAACGCATTGTTGTTAAAATCGGATCAGCATTACTGACAGCAAATGGCAAAGGTTTAGATCTCAATGCGATTTCGCATTGGGCAAAACAAATTGCCGATTTACACCTTGCAGGGCACGAAATTATTTTGGTGTCATCAGGGGCTGTTGCTGAAGGTATGGTTCGTATGAAGCTTGACAGTCGACCCACCGATCTACCCAGTCTTCAGGCATGTGCTGCTATTGGTCAAATGGGTTTAATTCATACATGGTCGAGTGTATTGGAGCAACATGCCATTCAAACGGCTCAGGTTTTATTGACCCATGATGATCTAGCAGATCGTCGTCGCTATTTAAACTCGTGTGATGCTTTACAAAATTTGATTGACTGGCGTGTTATTCCTGTCATCAATGAAAATGACACAGTTTCAACTGATGAAATTCGCTTTGGTGATAATGATACTTTGGCTGCAATGGTTGCAGGTCAAGTCCATGCCGATTTATTGATTATTTTGACCGATCAGCAGGGGATGTTTGATTCTGATCCTCGCTCAAATCCAAATGCAAAATTGTTTTCAACCGTTCGTGCGATGGATGAAACGCTATTTGATATGGCAGGTGGTGGTGGTAAGTTTGGTCGTGGCGGTATGCTGACTAAAGTTCGTGCTGCACGTTTGGCTGCAAAATCGGGTTGTCCAACGCTGATTGCGAGTGGTGAAAGTGAAAATGTACTTTCACGTTTAATGTCAGGTGAATTGCTCGGTACATTCTTCATTACCGATGATGATCGTATTACCGCACATCAACAATGGCTTGCAGCGCATTTGCAAACAGCAGGGCGTTTAGTCATTGATGATGGTGCTGTGAAAGCCATTAAAGAAAATCACCGTAGTTTATTGCCTGTGGGTGTAAAAGCCGTTGAAGGGCATTTTGAGCGTGGTGATGTGGTAGAATGTGTTGATATTGCTAGAAACCGAGTTGCTGTAGGGCGTGTAAACTTTAGTTCTCGTTCCGCTGAAATTGTCAAAGGTTTGTCCTCAGACAAAGTACATCAAGTTTTGGGTGAGGCGCGTTCACTTGAGATGATTCATCGTAACCACATGGCGATTTATTGATAATAATCAATTTTGTAATTCATTTTCATCATACTTGATGAGTTGTTATGGAAAACCTCGCTTTGGCGAGGTTTTTTATGCTTTTTATTTTTAAATGTCGACATAAAAGAAGGGTTTTAGTTAAATTCTTCTTTGCCTATGTGGGGTAAAACTCGATCTTCTCCAACCATATATTTAAAATCTGCTAAGCTGAGCATGTCTAAATCCTCTTCACTATTGCCATAAGCATAAATTTTTTGATATTGATCAATATTATACTGTTCTAATATACGGATTTTTTTTTGTTCGCTACTACAATCAGGTGTGGAATAGTGACCTGAATATTTTCCATCAATGATTTCAGTACCTGTGCAAATTAAATTTATATTTAAGAGATGGCAAATAATTTCTAAATAAATATCAATAGAGGCAGAAACAAGAATAATATCATCGCCTTGTTCTTGATGTGCCAATAATTGTTGATAGATTTTGACATCTAATTGCCCCATCACCTGATATGCATATTCTTCAGCAATATCTTGTATTTCAGAGGCTTTAGCATCTTTAAACATTGCGTTGAAAATTTTTACACGCATAGCATTTGCGGGATAAATATTTAAATAATAGGCTTGAATCCAAGGTAAAATTTTAAGACCTTGTTTGACGATATGTCTTTTAGATAAGGCGTAGAAGATGAACCCTGTGAAGCTATCCTTTTTGCACAAAGTTCCATCAAAGTCGAATAATGCTAGATTTATATTCTTTTTGCCCGATGCATACATGTGTCATATCGTCCATTGACCCGACTTGCATACCAGTTGGTATTGTAGTCACGGCTCAGTTTAGGGCCTGAAATAACGACTTCAGGCATGATGGCATAAATAGGGTCTTTTTGTGTTTTTTCAGTATAAAGTTTAGATACAGCTGCATAAGTCTGTGTTTTTTCGAAGCCTTTTGCTTTCTCTTTTTCCAAATCATTACGTAACTGACGTGGTGTAATTAAAACATTATTTTGTACAAATAAATTGAGTAAGGCTTTTTCAGTGGTTGTTGTTGCAGCCCGTGGATTGCCATTTTTATCATATGACAGTAAATCACCATCAAGATCTAAATCGATACCGGATGATTTTTCGATCATTTTTTGAAATGCTGCATTGCGGCTTGAATACATACCTGAGTTATAGTCTGCAAAACGATAAATTGGTTTGTCATAATTTGCAGGATACATCATTAAACGATGAATCCCGTAGTATAAACCGCCGTATTCAGTATATAGATCATCACGTAATTCATTAATATTCATACTGCTACGCTTATTGTCTTTGGCGTAGTTGATGTGGACTTGCATCGAACCGAGTGTGGTAATCGGATTTAATTTTTCAGCAAAATCTTGCCCAACTAATTTGGCAGCACCTGTTAATGCACTTACATGGTAATGTTTTGACATATAAGCAAAAATTTCTCGATATAATACATCGAGCTCTTTTTCATTTTTGACTTTGCTCATTTGCTTTAAATAATTATTTTCAGGTGATGGTTGATTTTTTAAGACATCCTGAAAATAACCTGCCAATGGCGCACCAATAGTTGTACCTAATTTATCTTCAAATTTTTCTTGTAAACGACTACTGACTTCTTTAACCGCTTTTGCACCTAGACCGGGCACATTTGGATTGGCAATAAAGTTCGACTCTTGATCGACTACAGCAATAATTGAACAGATATTTTCTTTATTACGTGGAATTTTTAATTCTTCAGTAATTGCGTAAATATCTTTTGCCCATGATGTACGATCATTGACTCGAGAAGGAATGAGTTTTTTGATTTGATTACTTTCTAGCTTCGGCTCATCATCATTAGCCCACCATGAACCATTACCACAGCCTGCAAGGCTGATTGTCAGTGCAAGCAAAGCACTGCCACGAACGAATAAATTACGATGTACAGGTTTTTTCATAATGATGAAAACGCATCCAGAAAAGGGTGAGTCAGAAACAAGGTTGCAGTATACTATGATCGTCAAAAAATGTATGAATATATATGTATATCGGTCCGTATCAACTGTCAAATAATTTAATTGTCGCTCCAATGGCGGGCGTCACAGATCGTCCTTTTAGAACGCTGTGTAAGTACTTTGGTGCAGGGCATGCGGTCAGTGAAATGATGACGTCTGATCAGACTTTAAGAATGAGTAAAAAGAGTTTATATCGTGCCAATTTTGATGGTGAGCTTGCGCCTATTTCGGCACAAATAGCAGGTTCGGAGCCTAAGGAATTGGCTGAAGCAGCACGTTATCAGGTGGCGAATGGTGCGCAAATTGTCGATATCAATATGGGCTGTCCTGCTAAAAAAGTCTGTAGCAAACTTGCAGGTTCGGCATTGCTTAAAGATGAAGATTTAGTTGCACGTATTTTAGATGCTGTCGTGGCTGCAGTTGATGTGCCTGTCACCTTAAAAACACGTTTGGGTTATTTGAATGGTAATGAAAATATCATGCGAGTGGCAAAACGTGCTGAAGAATCGGGGATTGCAGCACTCGCTTTACATGGGCGTACTCGTGAAGATATGTATTTAAATACAGCACGTTATAGCTTGATTAAAGACGTTAAAAGCATGCTATCAATTCCCGTTATTGCCAATGGTGATATTGATAGCCCTGAAAAAGCCAAATATGTATTGGATTATACTGGTGCGGATGCAGTAATGATTGGTCGTGCTGCACAAGGTCGTCCGTGGATCTTTCGTGAAATCGCGCATTATTTAGAAACAGGCGAACATTTGGCAGCGCCTGAAATTCAAGAAGTCAAAGATGTACTTTTAGGGCATTTATCTGAGCTTTATCAGTTTTATGGTGAGTATTCAGGTTGCCGTATTGCACGTAAACATATTGCTTGGTACACAAAAGGCTTACGTTCAAGTAATGAATTTCGTCAAAGTATGTATAAAGTTGAAAATACGATTGAACAAGCAAAAGTGGTTGAAGAATATTTTAATCTTTTACTTGATCAGGGCAATACCATGAGTGATGTTCAAGTTGAACAAGTAAATTTACTCGATACTAAATAAGTTGAAATATTGAGAAATTAAAGTTGTCTTTATAGTATGGTCGAATCAGTTTAGTGTGAAAATTCGTTAGGGGAAATAGATGAGCGTAGATAGTTTATTACTCATGGCGCAATACAATATTTGGGCAACTCAGCGACTCTGCCAAAATTTAGAAAGTGTATCTGAGGATGATTTTTATAAGGATGTCGGACTTTATTTTAAAAGTATATTTGGCACACTGAATCACTTATTACTCGGTGAACATTATTTATGGTATCCACGATTTGCAGAAGGAATATCTCCAAATTTGAAACTCAATGATGTGATTGAGGGAGATCCAAAGATCTGCTTGGCGCAGTTACAAATAAAGTCGCATCAATGGATCGCATTTATTCACACACTGAATGCTGCTCGATTATTGGGAAATTTAAGTTATACCCGTGTGAATGGTGAAAAACTTACTTTGCCATTTATGCCGACTTTATTGCATGTTTTTAATCACGGCACGCATCATCGCGGACAGATTACCGCTGCTATGACTGCGATGGGTTATGAATGTCCTCAATTAGATTTGGTTTATATGCTTGTAGAACAAGAAAGCATTAAAGCCAATTTTAATCAGGCATAGCTCAATTAAATATATTTTTATAATTGATTCATTTCTAAAACCAATTGATTCATTAAATCTCTCGCTTCAAGTTCACGAATTTGAGCGACATGACTGCCTGCCCAAAAAGCACCATAACCAACATCGCCATTTTTCACTGCTAAAGCATTTAACTGTTTTGCAAGATCATAGGCGTAAGGATAAGGTGCTGTTTCAGGACGTTCAGGTAAATCTATATCCGTTTGCCAATGGTTGATAATGCCACGTGCAGGACGACCTGAAATACTTGCAGTCACTTGAGTAATCGGTTGACTCAGTAATGCTTGGCGATAGGCAGGATTAGCACTGGACGTTTTACATTGAACGAATGCTGTCCCAAGTTGCACAGCACTTGCCCCCAAATTCAGCATGTCTTTGATGTGTTCGCCCTGCATAATTCCACCAGCAGCAATCACGGGCAGAGTGCAATTTTGAGTGATTAATCGGACTAAATCTGCGGTTGCAATTGCAGCGTCAAAAGTTGGATTGAAGATTCCGCGATGTCCACCTGCTTCGATGCCTTGCGCAATAATGATATCGATGCCTGCTGCTTCAATGGCACGAGCTTCTGCAAGATTGGTCGCAGACACTAAAGTTAAAATACCTGCTTCTTTGAGTTTGGTAATTTGATGTAGATGTGGAATGCCAAAATGAAAACTCACCGCTTTGGGTTTGGTTTCTAAGACTAAATTGAGAAATTCATCATTGTCTTTAAAACTAGGATAAATACATTTTAATTCACTAGGTGCAGAGCTATTGAATTTTTCAAATGCAGGGCGAATGTAATCAATCCAAACTTGTTGTGATGCTACATTCGATTCAACCGATTCAACCGATTCATGGCAGAAAAAATTAACCTGAAAGGGCAGATCTGTCAGTGCTTGCGTGTCTAAAATTTGTTTACGTGCAGATTCAATCGAACTTGCCCCTAAACCGAGTGAACCAAATCCACCTTGATTGGATACTTCAGCTGCCAATTCTGGAGTCGAAACACCTGCCATCGGTGCGAGTAAAATCGGATGTTTAATGCCGAGTTGCTGTACGAAAGACATGCACTTGCTCCTTTTATTGATTGGATTACTTTGCCTAAACCTCTATTAATAAGCAAATTATGTTGGTTATTTAGTTGAAAAATGTATTTATAATCTATCTTATTGGTTGGTTTAAATTGCTTGTTTCAAATAATGAAAAGTATTGGCTCTGCTCTCTTTATTTAAAAGGCATAACATATTAAAGCGGTGTAACTTGGAACAATGAACCAATCCAACTTGAAAAAGCCATGGCTAAAATGCCCCAAATGGTGACACGTAAACTGCCTTTCCATAACGATGTCCCTGCATAATAACTAGATAATGCACCGAGTAAGGAAAGGGAAATCACGCCAACGATGAGTACTGACCATTCAATATATCGCTCAGGTGTAAATAAAATGGATAATGTTGGAAATAATGCGCCAATAGTAAAAGACATAGCTGAATAAAGTGCCGCTTGAATCGGTTTTGCGGAGGTAACATCAACAATACCAATTTCATCGCGGGCATGCGCTGCAAGTGCATCTTTCGCTGTTAATTGAACAGCGACTTCATGTGCTAATTCGGGTGATAGTCCACGATGAATATAAATTTGAGTGAGTTCTTTAAGTTCTAAATGCGGATTGCGTTCTAATTCTCGTGCTTCAAATTTTAAATCGGCTTCTTCAATATCAGATTGTGATTTGACAGAGATGTATTCGCCCGCAGCCATAGAGGTTGCACCTGAAATCAAGCCTGCAATACAGGTAATCAGCAAAGTATGTGTAGACGCACCGCTCGCAGCCATTCCCATAACAAGACTTGTCACCGAGATGATGCCATCATTTGCCCCTAAAACCGAGGCACGTAGCCATCCTGTACGATGTATAAAGTGTTGTTCGGTATGTTGTGAATGCGACATTGTAAATGATTCTCAGTTTCAATTTTATTGAGTGATTTTAATGTAATTGCATTACGTTGTCATGCCTAAGCATTGATCATTTTTTACTTAAAAATAGTCCTGCTAGGATGGCACCAATGGTTGCAAGGAACATATCTTTGTGTGCATCCCAAATATCACCTTGTTGTCCATTGTAGTTCTCAGCTTCTTCAGGTGATAAGCCAATGGCAATCCACCATTCAATCCATTCATAAAATAAACTACTTGCCATGACAAATTGAATGACCAATATAAACCATATTTTAGGACTTAAACTTGGAAGCCAAACTTGAAATAGACGATAGAAAAACGGATACAGCAATAGACCATAAAAAAAATGCACAAAACGATCGAACATATTACGATCCCAACCCATGGCTTTGTTCAGGTCAAAGTGTAGGTATTGAATTGCCCATTTATTATAAGGAACGTAGGAGTAAAGATAATGCGCAGCTAAGACATGTATGAGTAGAAAGCAAATATAGAGGAAAAAAGTGTAAAAACTCAGCCCAATTCTCTTTTGGCAGATAAACAGTACAATCAGCATGAGAACCGTGCCGACTTGATGCAATACATAAGATGAAAATTCAAGTGGTTGAATACTTGATATGATCATGGCGATAGCAAGTACGACTAGGGTAATCCAGTGTTTTTGACTCAGATGTTTATAGATGGCTAGATTACTCATATTGTTTCTTCTTCTTTGTTATTGTTGATTAAATTATAGTGTTAGACAGAAAAAAAATACAATAAAAAACGAAGCCGAAGCCTCGTTTTTTATTTTGATCTTTTAAATGCGCATTTTTACAATGTCTAAACTAAAATTTATCAGATCAATGTCTAAAAATTAGATTTTAGAAATCAAATCTTTAATTTGTTTTGCTTGTTCAGCTGCATTACCAGTATAGGTCGCAGGTGTCATTTCGGCTAAACGTGCACGATCTGCTACAGGAACAGCTTCAAGTTCGTTACCATTAACAAAATCAACCATCATTTCACGCGTCATTGCTTGACCGCGAGTAAGGGCTTTTAATTTTTCGTATGGTTTTTCAACATTATAACGACGCATAACAGTCTGAATTGGTTCAGCCAATACTTCTTGAGCATTGTCTAAATCTTCATTGATACGCGCTGCATTCAATTCAAGTTTACCAATACCTTTTAAGCATGCTTCAAAAGCGATTAAGCTTTGTGCCAAGCCAACCCCCATGTTACGAAGAACAGTTGAGTCAGTCAGGTCGCGCTGCCAGCGAGAAATAGGTAATTTTTCGCCAAGGTGGGCAAGGACTGCATTAGCAAGACCTAAGTTACCTTCAGAGTTTTCAAAGTCAATTGGATTGACTTTATGTG
>CAXYZD010000090.1:0-10142 GCA_964293455.1 uncultured Acinetobacter sp.
TCGCGTACTTGCAGACATCGCTATGCATGACGCAGTTGCATTTGCTGCTTTAGCTGAAAAAGCTAAAGGCGCATTGGCTGCTTAATCATCTTCGATGATTGAAAAAGACCGCTTTTTAGCGGTCTTTTTTTATGGGTATTGTTTTTGGTAAATAAAAAAGAGATCATTTTATGCGTAAACAATATCACTTTCGCCAAGTCGCTGATGACACCTATATTTGGGATGTACATCGTTTGGTTGAGCTGAGCCAAAATTTTCAAATTCAACAAGTTTTATTATCTGAAATAAAAGAGCTAAATGAAGCCTATTGGTTCCCAAAAACTCATCCAACGACACAACAAATCATTGAGCATATTCAACTGATTCATAATGCTGATCTTTGCTATCCGATTATTTTATGTGCAGATGGGCGTGTGATGGATGGTATGCATCGGGTTGCTAAAGCTCAATTGCAAAAAAAAACTCACATTCATGCAGTGCGTTTTGAATATATGCCTGAGCCTGATTTTATCAATGTTGATGAAGATGATTTAGAGTACGATGATGAGTAAAATTATTTTACTACGGAATTACATAAATTTTACAAGAATACAATTTTGACTTACTTTAAATTTGCATAGATTAAATAAAACAACCAAAGGATAAAAATGATGCATGTGACCATTGAAGGTTTAGATCAGGGTGCGATTGAAGTTCAGCTTGAAATTTTGCCAAGAGAAGGAGAATATTTAAAAATAATGTATGGCGCTGATGCAGAAATAGAGGGGCAAGTTGCATCGGTAAATCATTACATTAATCAGCATGCAAATGAACAAAAGGTGAGAATTTCATTAAAACCGATCAATTGATTTTTTGATCAGTAACTCAGTTTTTATATAAATTTATTTAAAAAGAAGTCACGTTAAATGTGACTTCTTTTTATTTTACAAACCAAAATAATACGCGCAGACACAAATAATAAGAGTCAGTAAAATTAAAGGAATCACACCATATTTTGATGACTTGGTATTTGGTTGATGGCTGACTTTTTTTGATGATTTCTGTTTTGCAGTATCTACATCAAAGGGTGATGGAATTTCTTTCGGTGTTAAGTGTGCAGTTTTATAGTGATTGGCAACCTTCACTACAAACTTCGCCATTAAATCATCTAATTTCTGCGAAAAATGTCGCAAATTCAATTGCTCATCTGGTGTAAATGCTGTGCCATCAGCATGATAGGGATGCTGAATATTTTGTGCAATAAACACCGATAATGCATCTAAGCGATGCAAACTTTCATGTGCATAATCTGCTTGATAATCGGTAGGGAGGAGTGACATTTTTACAGTATTTGGATTGAAACTTGTAGTGATTGGATCAGTTTGATCTTCACATATTTGTTGCGAAGTATTTGTCGATGTTGTTAGGCCACTAAAAAGTAAGTGTAAATTGGCAGGTGAGGTAAAATCTTGAGCAAATTTACTATTAAATAGTTCGCTGTCTGTATACGCCTGAATATCATCCCAATTGGGTTGGATTAAATCTTGCTCTACACGTTTGATGAGTTTGTTATTGAGTTCAAAACGCCAAAATGACTCGAAGCGGACATTGCTTTGTTGTGATGTTGGGACATCAAAATCATTGTCTGCTTGATACCATTCTGCCAATTCTTTACCGAAAATCCACGCAGATTTTTTTTGTTTATCATGGCTGACAATAAAATGTGTGATGGGTAAAAGTTCAACATTACTATTTGGATTTTGCTCGTCATTTAAAACAGATGAGCTGTGCAAGCTGAGTTTGTATACACCTTGTTTTTTTAAGCCCTCAAGCCAAATTTGAAAATGCTGTGCCAATAAGTGTTGACTGATTAAATCTCGAAAGGCAAAAGCATGTTGATTAAAAATGGCATGGTCTACCCAATGACTAAAACTCATATTTTGAGTCAGGTATTCATTGCCATAAGTCACAAGCGTAAGTTGCTGTTTCCAAATTTGATCGAGTGCCATTATTGTAGGTCTCTGTAATGAGATCACTATTTTATACGCTTTATAATTCAAAGTTCTAGCACTGCAACGTAAATGTAGCGGGAAAAAATGCGCTTAAGTTCTCAGGATGATTGAATATTTGTTGCCATATTGATAATGGATGTTCAAAGCAGTGAGCTTCATCGGTATTTTCCTATGTTCAGGCTTCATCCTATTGCATAAAAACTGTTAGAATAAAGGGTTATATTATTTTTTCTAAATTGTTGCTTTGAGAGTTACTATGTCATTGGAAGCCCTGACCACTGAAGCGCTCGCTGCGATTGCAGCAGCTCAAGACCTTGCTACACTCGATCAAGTTCGAGTGCAATTTACAGGGAAAAAAAGCCAACTTGCTGAGCAGTCAAAATCGCTCGGCAAAATGGATCCTGAACAACGTAAAGTTTTTGGTGCACAAATTCACGCTGTACGAGAAGCGATCACTGCTGCATTGACTGAACGTCAGACAGAATTACAAAAAGCAGCGTTAGAACAAAAGCTTGCAATTGAAATGATTGACATCACTTTGCCGGGTCGTGGTCAAACTGTAGGTAGTATTCACCCTGTGACTCAAGTGCAGGAGCGTATTTGTCAATTCTTTACCAAGGCAGGTTTTCTGGTTGCAACTGGTCCTGAAGTTGAAGATGACTATCATAACTTTGAAGCATTGAATATTCCGGGACACCATCCTGCACGTGCAATGCATGATACGTTTTATTTTGATGTGAATCATTTATTACGTACGCACACTTCAGGTGTGCAAATTCGTACGATGGAAACACAACAGCCACCAATTCGTATTGTGTGTCCTGGGCGTGTGTATCGTAATGACTCGGATCAAACGCATTCACCGATGTTCCATCAAATCGAAGGTTTATATGTTGCAGAAAATACAAGCTTTGCTGAACTTAAAGGCTTACTTGTAAATCTGCTCAATGAATTCTTTGAAAAAGATTTGAAAGTTCGTTTCCGCCCATCGTACTTCCCATTCACAGAGCCAAGTGCCGAAGTGGATATTATGGATGAACGTGGTAAATGGTTAGAGGTTTTGGGTTGCGGTATGGTGCATCCAAATGTACTACGTGCGGCAGGCATTGATCCTGAAAAATATACAGGTTTTGCATTTGGTCTAGGTGTAGAGCGTTTTGCAATGTTGCGTTATGGCATCAATGACTTACGTATGTTCTATCAAAATGATGTGCGTTTCTTACGCCAATTTGCTTAAACAGATTTTTTATTCATCCTCTCATGATTATGCGAAAAGGATGAAACGAATTATTTTTTAGATTTTATAAATCCCCCTAAATCCCCCCTTTGAAAAAGGGGGGCTTACATCCCTGAAATGGAGTAAGGATTTCCCCTCTTTTTAAAAGAGGGGTTAGGGGGAGATTAAGGAAATGAATGTATGAAAATTAGCGAAAATTGGCTTCGCACGTGGGTCAATCCTACAATCGATAGCGATACTTTATCCAATCAACTGACTATGTTGGGTCTAGAAGTTGATGATATGGAGCCTGCTGCAAAACCATTTACTGGTGTTGTGGTTGGTGAAGTGCTTACAGTTGTTCAGCATCCTGATGCAGATCGTTTACGTGTCACCACAGTCAATATTGGTTCAGGTGAGCCTTTACAGATCGTATGTGGTGCACCAAATGTGCGTGTAGGTATGAAAGCACCTGTAGCGACCATTGGTGCAGTTTTGCCAGGCGATTTTAAAATCAAAAACGGCAAACTACGTGGTGTTGAATCACAAGGTATGCTGTGCGGTGCTTCTGAAATTGACATTGAAGATAAAATTGATGGTCTTTTGGAATTACCAAGTGACGCACCTGTTGGTGTAAATATCCGTGAATATCTAGATTTAGATGATCACGTGATTGATATCAGCATTACGCCAAACCGTGGTGACTGTTTTAGTATTCGTGGGATTGCACGTGAAATTGGTGTAATTAATCAATTACCTGTGACTGCACCTGAAATTAAACAAGTTGCTGCAACCATTACTGATGAAAAGAAAGTTGTTATTTCAACAGAAGGATGTCCGCGTTATTTAGGTCGTGTAATTAAAAACGTCAATACTAAAGCATCTACACCGGTATGGATGGAGCGAGCTCTTGCACGTTCAGGTATTCGTCAGCACAGTATCTTGGTGGA
Organism: uncultured Acinetobacter sp.; assembly: GCA_964293455.1. Classification (GTDB taxonomy): domain Bacteria; phylum Pseudomonadota; class Gammaproteobacteria; order Pseudomonadales; family Moraxellaceae; genus Acinetobacter. The sequence goes on from CAXYZD010000090.1 coordinate 4,158, forward strand.
TATTACCAACTATGTGTTGATTGAATTGGGTCAACCTTTACATGCCTTTGATGGTGGTAAAGTTCAGGGTTCAGTTCAAGTTCGTCAAGCAACTGCTGCTGAGAAGTTAACACTACTCAATGAGCAAGAAGTTGAATTGTCTGAAAAAGTGATGGTGATTGCAGATGATGCAAAAGCACTAGCAATTGCAGGTATTATGGGTGGCCTATCGTCATCTATTACCGATGCAACCACTGAAATTTTCTTAGAATCAGCATTTTTTGCACAACTAGCAATTGCAGGTCGTGCGCGTAGTTTTGGTTTACATACAGATGCTTCACAACGCTATGAACGTGGTGTAGATTTTGAATTGCCAATGGTTGCAATGCACCGTGCATCACAATTGATTCAAGAGCTTGCAGGTGGTGAGTTTGGTCCTATTACAGTTGCGGAACAAGCGGAATTACTTCCGATTCGTGAAGCGATTGAGCTAAATCAAGCTCAAGTCGACCAATTATTGGGTTATCAAGTTGAATCAGACTTCATTACCGATGCACTGACGCGTCTAGGCTGTACCGTGACTGTTAAAGCTATGGGTGAATGGACAGTGGTTCCACCATCACATCGTTACGATATGACGATCTATCAAGACCTCATTGAAGAAGTTGCCCGTATTCATGGTTATGACAACATTCAAATGAGTCTGCCTGTAATTGATGTGAAACTTGCAAAACATCAAGATCAATTTGAATTGCCGCAATTACGTCAAACTTTAGTGACTTTGGGTTATCAAGAAGCGATCAGCTTTAGCTTTGCAGATTTAAAACTTGAAAAACAATTGAATCCATCTGTGAATCCATTGGCATTGGCAAACCCAATTTCAAGTGATTTAGCTGTCATGCGTTCAACCTTACTTTCAAGTTTGATTCCATGTGTGCAATACAATATTAACCGTCAACAAAGCCGTGTACGTTTCTTTGAGCTCGGTTTACGTTTTGATTATCAAAATGCACAGAATATTGATGATCTAAAACAGATCCCAACTTTGGCGATGATTGCTGTTGGTGCGAAGCAAACTGAATCTTGGCATGGCAAGCCACAGCCTATGGACTTCTTTGACCTTAAGGGTGAAGTAGAAGAGCTTTTAGGCGCTGCGCGAGTTCAAGCAGAATTTGTTCGCTCAACCCGTGAGTGGTTGCATCCAGGTCAGTCTGCTGAAATTTTAGTCGGTGTAAAATCAATTGGTTATCTAGGTCGTTTACACCCTTCACTTGAAGATGAACTTGATTTAGGCACAACTTGGGTTGCAGAACTCGATCAGTTGGCTGTTTTGCAAACTTATGTATCTAATTTTACAGAATTATCACGATTTCCATCGGTTAGACGTGATATTGCGCTTTTAATTAGTGATAAGATTAATGTCAGTGAAATTCAGCAACTTATCGGAAGATCGGGCGGGGAGCTTTTAGACTCATCTTGGTTATTCGATGTGTACACTGGTCAAGGTGTTGAAAACGGCAAACGCTCATTGGCATTTGCATTGTTATGGCAACACCCATCTCGTACGCTCGAGGATGCTGAAATAAAGTCCGGTATGGATCATATTATTCAAGTGTTGGAAAGCACTTATCAGGCGACATTGAGGGCCTCATGACAGCATTAACAAAAGCAGAAATGGCTGATCATTTGAGTGAGCTTACGAGTTTAAACCGTCGTGAAGCGAAGCAAATGGTTGAATTGTTTTTTGATGAAATTAGCCAAGCATTAATTGCTGGTGAACAAGTCAAACTTTCAGGATTTGGTAACTTTGAACTGCGTGACAAACGCCAGCGTCCAGGTCGTAATCCAAAAACTGGGGAAGAGATTCCAATTTCAGCACGTCGTGTTGTGACATTCCGTGCAGGTCAAAAATTTAGACAGCGTGTAGGTACAGAACAGGAAGATTAATATTTTCTACCATGTATCTATATAAGGGCTTCAGGTGATTCGTTACCTGAAGCTTTTTTATGTTTCAAATAAAATAACACAGAGCGTTTGTTTACTTAGAAGGCTGAATGGGAATGTCATAACTCTTATGATTGGACATTGTTGTTTTTTATTTTTAGATGCAATTTATTTGAGTTGTCATATTAAAATTAAGACATAAAAAAAGAGAACCAAAGGTTCTCTTTTTTGATAATAATCTAAACGATTATTATTGAGCAGCAGAAGCTGGAGCAGCGTCAACAGCAGCAGTTGCTTCAGAAGCAGCTTCAACAGCTACAGAAGCAGCTTCTTGAGCAGCTTCAACTGGAGCAGAAGCAGCTTCAACAGCAGCAGTTGCTTCAGAAGCAGCTTCAACAGCTTGAGATGCAGCAGCAGTAGCGTCAGTAGCAGCTTCTTCAGTTTTTTTAGCACAACCAACGAAAGCTAAAGTAGTAGCAACTGCAGCAGCAATAGCGATTTTTTTGAATAACATGGCATCACTCTCATAAAAGAATAGAGAAAAAAAAACCCAGGTTAGCCTGTTTTTTGCTTTTGCATGAGCAGTCTAACTGGTATGGCACTATGCTATCACTGTATATTTCGAATTTCTACTGGCTAGATGAAAAAAAACGTCAAAATTGATGAAAAAATGACAAGTTTTTAACAGAAAATTACAATCAAAAAGTGATTTTAGATTGGCTAGTTTGGGATAAGTGATTAAAAATTAAGTAAAAATATTATGTAACAGATTGATAATACATTAATTTGTGGTTTTTTATACATAGTTTTAACTTATTTGTATACTTATGTAATTTTTGTCAACCAATTAAAAAGTCACTCATAAGAGTGACTTTTTAATGATGTTTGTTTATTAATTTGCAGCTTTACGTTTCATTTGATCAAAGAAATCATCATTGGTTTTGGTTTCTTTCATACGATCAAGTAAGAATTCCATTGCCGCAAGCTCATCCATTGGATGAAGTAGCTTACGAAGGATCCAAACCTTACGTAAATTTTCTTCACTCATTAAACGTTCTTCACGGCGTGTACCCGATTTTTTGATATTCATTGCAGGGAATACGCGTTTTTCAGCAATACGGCGATCAAGGGTGATTTCTTGGTTACCTGTACCTTTGAATTCTTCGTAGATCACTTCATCCATTTTACTGCCTGTTTCAATTAATGCAGTAGAAATGATGGTCAGTGAGCCGCCTTCTTCAATATTACGTGCAGCACCGAAGAAACGCTTAGGGCGTTCAAGTGCATGTGCATCTAAACCACCTGTAAGTACTTTACCTGATGAAGGAATGACAGTGTTATACGCACGCGCTAAACGGGTAATTGAGTCAAGTAGGATGACAACATCTTTTTTGTGTTCAACCAAACGTTTTGCTTTTTCAATGACCATTTCAGCCACTTGAACGTGGCGAGCAGGCGCTTCATCAAATGTTGATGCAACGACTTCACCACGAACTGTACGTTCCATCTCGGTTACTTCCTCAGGGCGTTCATCAATAAGCAGAACGATGAGGAAAACCTCTGGATTATTACGGACAATCGATTGCGCGATGCTTTGTAATAACATTGTTTTACCAGCTTTTGGTGGTGCAACAATAATAGAACGCTGACCTTTACCAATTGGTGCGATAAGATCGACAACACGTGCGGTTAAATCTTCAGAAGAACCATTACCCAATTCCATCATCAGTTGTTCTGTTGGGAACAGTGGGGTCAAGTTTTCAAATAAAATTTTATTACGTGAGTTTTCAGGTGTGTCGTAGTTAATTTGGTTGACTTTTAATAGCGCAAAATAACGTTCGCCTTCTTTAGGCGGGCGAATCGTACCGGTAATGGTGTCACCTGTACGTAAGTTAAAGCGACGAATTTGTGATGGGCTGATATAAATATCGTCTGGACCTGCAAGGTAAGAACCTGCAGCCGTACGTAAGAAGCCAAAACCATCAGAGAGAATTTCCAGTACACCATCACCGAAAATTTCCTCACCATTCATAGCGTGACGTTTTAAGATGGCGAAAATAATATCTTGCTTACGGTTACGAGCCATTCCTTCAAGGCCCATAAACTCAGAAATTTTAATGAGTTCGCCAATCGGTTTTTTCTTGAGTTCAGTTAAATTCATAGGTGATCAGATTGATATAAGAATGTGTGGTACACAGATAGATAAGAAAGGAAGCAAAAGTCGTCCGCAGATCGAAAAGCGAGCAGCAATTGTATGTGCACAATAACAAAACTCAGATTTCAAATAATTTTTTCGAGGAGAAAATGTGTAATACAATTTCTATTGCCGAGCGGCGTCTTATGTGTTGTCTTTTAAGGAACTAGAAATGTAACTTTGGATTCCTTGATTAAGGAATATAAGTGAGATCGACTGATTTGTCAATTTTCCACATAAAAAAATACGCCATCATGGATGGCGTATTTGAGTAACACATGACTAATCTATAAAAGATTAGATATTGTCATCAATGAATGCAGTCAATTTTGATTTAGGTGCAGCACCGATCTGTTGTGCAACAACCTCACCATTTTTGAACATCAATAATGCAGGAATATTACGGATGTTGTAGTTTACAGCAGTTGCTTCACATGCAGTTACGTCAACTTTAACGATTTTTACTTTACCTTCATATTCTTCAGAAAGTACTTCAAGTACAGGTGCAATTGCTTTACAAGGCGCACACCAGCCTGCCCAAAAGTCAACAATTACAGGGATGTCAGACTGTAGAACATCTGCTTCGAAGTTTGCATCAGTTGTATTTACGATATTACCAGACATGGATTTGGCTCCAAAAAATTAAAAAGATGTATCTATGCTATGAATATAAGTATTACATAGTCATCTTTAACTATGTAGGGGATGATTGAAATTTTCGTCTTTTAGGGTGACTTTGTCCAATTGATGCTCACGATATTAGTTATCGGATTCATCTCTCTTGTCACACAAATGTCATATATGTATAAAAAATGGGAGACTGTTAAATTGTGTGCATAAATGGCTTTTAAATTACATGTATGTGAATTAATCTAAGCAACAATTCTAAATGAGTTTGTACAAATAATGTCTGATTTTTTGATTGATGAAGAATTACTTGCAGCCATTGATATGGGATCAAACAGTTTCCATTTGGCAATTGCTCGTGTAGATCATGGCGAAGTAAAAAAAGTTGCTTCGATGTCAGAAAAGGTTCAGCTCGCCGCTGGATTGGATGAAAATAAGAACTTAACTGAAGCTGCACAGCAGCGTGGTTTGGCATGTTTGGCACGTTTTGTTGGGCGATTAAGCTCAGTACAAGCCAACCGCTTACGTATTGTTGCGACCAATGCGTTAAGACAAGCCAAAAATGGACAAGAATTTATACAAAAAGCGGCAGAAATTTTACCTAAGCCGATTGAAATTATTGCAGGTCGTGAAGAAGCTCGCCTGATTTATTTAGGTGTATCACATACCATGGCGAACAGCGGTCGCCGTTTAGTGATTGATATTGGTGGAGGTTCAACTGAACTCATTATTGGTGAAGAGTTTGAGCCTATTCATACTGAGTCATTACAAATGGGTTGTGTTGCCTATACCACAGCTTACTTCCCTGATGGAGAAATTAGCCAAAAAGACTTTGATAAAGCAGTCGTTGCTGCTCGTAAAGAAATGTCAGGTATTGCCAATACCTATAAAGCTGAAGGTTGGGATACGGCTGTTGGTTCGAGTGGCACAATTAAGGCGTGTCGTCAGATTTGCATCAATATGGGATGGAGTGATGATCAGGAAAGCCTGACTCGTCAAGGATTAGAAAAACTTAAAGAGAAGTTGCTAAAGTCCAAACATATTTCAGATATGGAATTTGATGGTTTAAAAGAAGATCGTCGTGCCGTACTTCCAGCAGGAATTGCCATTTTATATGCGATTTTTGAAGTTTTAAATATTGATAAGCTCGTTTATTCTGATGGTGCATTACGTGAAGGCGTAATGTATGACCTATTGGGACGTTTTCAGCATGAAGATATCCGTGATCGTAGCGTACAAGC
>CAXYZD010000091.1:0-9919 GCA_964293455.1 uncultured Acinetobacter sp.
TTAAGTCGTTGTTGTCATTGTCAAACAGGGATATACACCTAAAACGATATTGCTTTCTTCTATTCGCACCAAACTAGGTACGTGGGTTAAAGTCTGAAAAGGCTTGTGCAAAGTCTTGATAAGCCTGCTGTTCTATTTCGCTATTTGCTGGGGGTTGAACAATATTTAAAACCAGATATAAATGACCTGGGACTTTGGCTGGAATGCCTTTATCTTTTAAGCGCAGTTGTTGTTGGTGATGTGCATTTTTTGGAATATTCACCTTAACTGTACCTGCAGGCGTATTGAGTTCAATGGCTTGTCCTAATGCAGCTTCCCATGGTGCAATATTCACGGTATAATAGACATCTGCGCCTTCAACACGAAGCTTGTCAGTATGATGATATTGAATTTCAATATAGAGATCGCCATTTTCACCACCATTGCTACCTGCTTGCCCTTGTCCTGACAGTCGAATTTGTTGGCCTGCTTTCATGCCTTTTGGTATTTTAACTTCGAGTGTTTTACGTTGAATCTCAGGTTCACCATATGCATTATAGGTTGGAATTTGCAGTGAAATGTGTTGCGTTGAGCCTTCATAGGCAACAGTTGGGTCAACTTCTATAGAGGCATGTTGATCTTCACCTCGATAGCTTCGTTGTTGATAATTGCCTTGTTGACTATATTCTTGTTGTCGGCCACCGCCAAAGCCACCACCGAAACGTCCAAATAAATCTTCAAAGCCACTGAAATCTTGTGAACCAGAAGTACTGCCTTGTTGATAGAACTGTGCATCATCAAAGCCCTGAGAACCCCCTTGAGGGTGATCCAACTCAAAGTCATATTGCTTTTTCTTTTCTTCATTGCTGAGTGTGTCATAAGCGACATTAATTGCCTGCATTTTAGCTTCAGCATCTTTTTCTTTGCTGACATCAGGATGATATTTGCGGGCAAGTTTACGATATGCTTTTTTTATTTCATCAGGCGTAGCATTCCGTTTTATTCCTAGTGCATCATAAAAGTTTTCAGCCATCGTTACACCATAGATTGTTTTGATTTAATTCAGTTTTAAGCGATTTTTGCTGAAGAAAACAGTGCTAAAACGTAAATGAATTGTTTCAAAGTTTAATCAATTGGCGATAAGTGATAATAAAGACAAAAATGCCCTGATAAGCAGGGCATAGAATGATTGGTGATTAGAGGAATTCAAATGTGGTTTAATATTTGATCCAAGTCACACTACGGCCAATCAATGAAACACCGACATAGCCACGTAATGTCATATGCTTACCGTTTGTTGCAATACGTGCTTTACCTTTATATATTTTTCCACCAATGGGGTCGAGAACTTTACCATCCATATATTCATAAGGATTATCTGGATTTTGCTTGAAACCATAAATAAAAGGTAAGCCAATAAAGGGTTTATTTTTTAGGTTACCTGGGCAATTGGTACACGTTTCCATTTTAGGTCGACCTGGTACGGTGCGAGTTTCAATGATTGTACCCGTATATGTACCATCACTATTTTTTTTCACCATAACATCTGCACGTGAATAGCCAGTACGGTCATCTACAGTTTTCCATTTTCCAACAATTGGGTCTTCGACACTTGCTAGCGCCCATGTTGAAAGAGAGGTGAGTAGTCCAGCCATCATGATATTTCGTATAATCATTTCATATTTCCCTGATGAAATAAAGTTAGAGTAAAAGCACTAATCTTATATCAGTAAAGGAATATTGTTTCAAATTTATGTTTAAAAATAATGAGTTAATAGATCACGTAAAGTTATTTAAAGTGAAAGCAGTCGGCTATTTAGATCATCTTTTATATTTCACATCATCGGTTGGCTTAAAATTGATTGATCCATATAAAAAAGCACCGAAGTGCTTTTTAATGAAGAATATAAGATCTAATTTATTAATCGATACGAATCCATGTTGCAGAGCGACCAAGCAGTGAAACACCAATATAGCCACGTACGGTCATACTGTTTCCGCGTGGTGCGATTTTCGCTTTACCATTATAGACATTGCCTGATAATGGGTCGAGTATAGTGCCGTCAGTAAATTCATTTGGTGATTTGGGATTGGCTTTAAAGCCTTTTAAAATTTGTAAGCCGACAAGCGGTGTATTTTTAAGGCTTCCCTTACAATTAATACAGCGTGGTTCAAGTGGTTTATCAGGTAATGGGCGAATGGTGATAATTTTTCCACTATAAGTGCCATCTGTATTTTTTGTGATCATGACATCGGCACGTGAAAAGCCTGTCTTATCATCAATAGTTTTCCATTTTCCTGCTAAATCAGATGCAAACGCAGAGCTGAAAAATAGTGAGCTGATAAGTAGTGCATAAACGCGTTTCATTGTTTTCCCCTAGTTTTTCTTTTATTCATTTTTTAATAAAAAAGAGTGATTATAAGATCACTCTTTTATGGGATAAATGCAATATTTTTTTAAAAAAATTAGACAGTAAACAATTGTTTAGATTAACTTAAGTGTTCTCCAAATAAATTTAAAGATTCTTTAGCTGTAAAGGTATATTTCTTGTTGCAGAACTGACAATCCATTTCAATTGGGTTTTGATGCTCAAGTGTTTCCTTGACCGCATCGAGTCCAATTTGAATGAGTGCATTGGCACACTTATCATGTGAACAAGTACATGCAAATTGTAGTTTTTCAACCTCAGGCAAACGAACTTCTTCTTCGTTGTATAAACGATATAAAATTTCTTCTGCACTTAAATCGGTTAATTCTGCAATTTTAAGCGTTTCAGTCAGGAGTCTTAAGCGTGGCCAAACATCTTCATCAATGTGTTGTTGCTCTTCTTCATTGTTACGTGGCAACAATTGAATGAGCAAACCACCAGCACGTTGTGCAGTACTGCCTAAAACAATACGGGTTGGAATTTGTGCAGACAGATCGTAATATTGAACCAAGCATTCAGCTAAAGTCGGTTTGTCTAAAGCGACAATTCCTTGATAGCGCTCGCCATGCTCAGGCTCAATATTAATAAATAATACAGGACTGATTAATGATGCCAGAACCGTTTGACTGGTTTCACCTTGTAAGAAGCGAGAGTCTTCTTCATAGTCAGCAAGCGCACGAACTTCGCCTAAATGACTACATTCCGCCATTGCCCATTTGAATGTCCCTTGCGCTTGAATTTGTAAGCTCACACGACCTTTGATTTTTAAGGTACTTGCAAGTAAGGCAATCGCACTGAGCATTTCACCCAAAAGTACTTGAACCGCAGGGGCATAATCACGCTGCGCAAGAATGGTTTGTAAAGCCTCTTCTAAGTGAACAACTTCACCACGCACAGGGCTGTCATCTATATAAAAACGTTGACGTAAATCAGTCATAAAATTCTCCAAATCCCTGTTTAAATGGTGGCAATATTATAAATCACAAGTCTACATGATAGGAGAAATTACTACGAAAATGTGTGTGCATAAAATGGGATTCAGCAACATACCTAGCTGAACCCCATTTTTAAATTTAAACTGAATTAATTCAATTTATTGTATTTTTACTCAGTTTCACGTGTGACATCAATGCGGTCTTTTTGATGATGTTCAGGTGATTTACGTTCTAAACCTGATTCATCCAAATCGGCATTGTCTTCGAATTTCTCATGATCCTGTTGTGTCGCTTGCGCATCACTTTCAAATAAATGCTCAAGTTCAGAAATAAAATCACGGTAACTTTCAAAGACCTTTTGTTCATCAGTATAAATGCGTTGTTGGCGTGAAAGGAGTTCTTCATCATAATTACGAAACAATTCAACGCTGTCATAAGCCGCTTCTTTACTGATGCCCAATTCACACAGCGCACGGTATCCTATACCAAGCGAGGTCAAATACGTTTCACGCCAAATGTGCTTCACACCTAAATCACGTAATAAATGCATGTGATAACGATCACGAGCACGCACCAATAAAGACAAATTTGGATAATTCAAGGTGATATGACGCACGACATTGATACTATCTTCAACATCATCAATGGCTAAAACAAAAACCTTGGCATGTTCGATGCCTGCCGAACGTAATAAGTCAGGTTGTGAAACATCGCCATAATACAATGTACCGCCATAACGTCTTACAAAATCAATGCGTTGTAGGTTGTTATCAATAGCGGTAAAAGGGAAGTGTTGCATGTGTGCTAAACGTGCCACGATTTGTCCAACACGACCAAAACCAGCAATAATCACTTGAGGATGATTGTTGGGAATTTCATCATATTCAGGTATATTGTCTTTGTTCAGATAAGGCACAATTTTGTCGGAAACCAGCCAAAAGACAATCGGGGTCAGTACCATCGACAGTGTTACAATGAGAATTGCAGGTTCGGTAATAGCAGCGGTTAGAACTTTTTCACTCTTGGCTAAATTGAGTACTACAAAAGCAAACTCTCCACCTTGCGCCAAGCATGCCCCGATCATTAAGCTTGTGGTCCAATTGTACTTTTTATACCGAGCAATCCCGATCATCACAATGGCTTTGATTAGAATCAGTAAGGCTGCGCCACCAATAATCAACAATGGATGTTCAACTAATAGTGAAATTTCAGTGGTCATACCGACAGTCATAAAAAATAAACCGAGCAATAAACCTTTAAAAGGGGCAATACTGGCTTCAAGTTCGTGACGGAATTCTGAATCGGCAAGTAATACACCTGTTAAAAATGCACCCAGTGTCGTGCTAATTCCAATGGTATCCATCAGTAAAACCACGCCTAAAACAATAAAAAGTCCTGCGGCAGTAATCAATTCAGTTGCGCCACTTTTTGCAACAAAACGGAAAAAAGGACGCATGATGTAACGGCTAAATAAGAATAATCCACTAAATGCCGCAATAATCAGCATGAAGTAGGCAAGCCCGTGATGGGTGCTGTTGCCATTTGCCCCTGCAAGTAGCGGAATGACCGCAAGGAGTGGAATGGCTGCAATATCTTGAAAAAGCAAAATAGAAAAGGCTTGCTGACCATGTGTGGTATTGAGTTGTTGTTTTTCACTGAGCAATTGCAAGACAAATGCCGTCGATGACAAAGCGAGTGCAAAGCCAATGACAAAACTTGTAGACAACGATTGTTGAAACAATAAGAAGACCGTGCCCATGAGTACAAGCCCCGTTGCAATAACTTGCAAGGTTCCCGTGATAAAAATGGATTGTCGCATTTCCCATAAACGCTGAGGTCGTAGCTCAAGTCCAATGAGGAACATCAGCAGAATGACACCAAACTCCGCGAGTTCCATAATAGATTCAGGATCATTGGCGATATTCAGTACGTTCGGGCCGAGGAGAATTCCTGTAAAGAGATAGCCTAGAACTGTAGCAATTCCAAGTTTTTTACCAAGTGGAACAAAGATCAAGGCAGCGCCAAGAAAGAGCGTAATTTGCAGTAACAAAGACATGCAGTGTGTCCTGATATTATTTTTTAAATTAGTAAGGATTGTAGCCTGAAAATAATTCAGACCATATTTAATTTATGCAGAAAATAAGCTGTATTTTTTTACAAATTTAAAAAATTAGCTGAATTCTTGTGGATCGACATCAATGGTGATTTTCATTGTAGATGATTTACTTTTTAAAACCTGCTGCCACCACGGTTGCACATAAAAATGTAATTTTGCTCGATGCGGTGAGAGTAGTACCATATGTGCTTGAAAACGTCCTGCTTTACGTTCCATTGGGGCGGGAATTGGTCCCCAAATATCAATTAAACCTTCTTCAGATTGTTGTCGAAGTTGTTGTGCCATAGCACCTAGAAAACTTTGATTTTCATCCTGACTACGTGATTCACAACGAATGAGAATGGCATAACGACAGGGTGGAAGAAGCGCCAGTTGTCGATCACTTAAAGTCTGTTTGGCAAATGCTCGATAATCTTTTTCGAGTAATAAATTGAGCATGGGGTGATCGGGTCTTAATGTTTGTAGATAAACATCGCCCTTTTTCTCACCACGACCTGAGCGACCTGATACTTGAGTAATCAGTTGCGCTGTTCGTTCAGGCGCACGAAAATCAACACTGAGTAAACCGCCATCAATATCTAAAATAGCCACCAAGGTGACATAGGGAAAATGGTGTCCTTTGGCAAGCATTTGTGTGCCGAGTAAAATCGTCGGTTCACTTTTTTGAATTTGATCGTAAATTTTTTGCCAACTACCAACTTTACTGGTGGAATCACGATCCACTCGCAATACAGGGAAATCGGGAAATAGCTCATTAAAACCTTCTTCAAGTTTTGCTGTACCTAATCCAATCGGTTTAAGATTTTTTTGATTGCACTGTGGACACGCATCAGGCACACGATTGATGGTTCCGCAGTGGTGACAATGTAAATGCGAATAAGGCTTCATGTGTAAGGTGAAATGTGCATCACAATGTGGACAATTGGCTTGCCACGCACAACTTTCACACAGCACAACAGGGGCGTAACCACGGCGATTGAGAAAAATGAGCACCTGCTCCTTTTTCTCTAAGCGTTTTTTCATTTCAGTAATAAGTTGTTCACTGATGCCATGCTGTTTACGCGCAATTTTTAAATCAATCAGATGCATTTTCGGCATCACGGCATTTCCTGCACGCTGATTGAGTTCTAAATGAGTCAGCTTGTTTTGTTCAGCGAGGTGATAGCACTCAATACTTGGCGTGGCAGAGCCTAAAACAACAGGGCAATTTTCTAAATAGCCACGATACAAAGCCACATCACGAGCATGATAGCGAAAGCCTTCTTGTTGCTTAAACGAAAGGTCGTGTTCTTCATCTAAAATAATTAAACCCAAATTGGCAATTGGGGTGTAAATCGCAGAGCGTGTGCCCAAAATAATTGAGGCTTTACCTGTTTGAGCATATTGCCATGCTTGCAGACGCTTGGTGTCATTTAAACCTGAATGGAGCAAGGCGATATTGCAATGAAAACGAGATTGGAAACGGCTAATGGTTTGTGGTGTCAGCCCAATTTCGGGTACAAGCACTAAGATCTGTTTACCTTGCTCCAAAACCTTGTGCATGACTTGTAAATAAACTTCAGTTTTACCACTACCTGTTAAGCCATCAAGTAAAAAAGCCTGATATTTATGATGTGCTTTTAAAATACTGTGAATGGCTTTCTTTTGCTCATCATTGGCTGTGAGTGGCATTTGTGCAAGACGTACAGGTTCAGGTGTAAAATTCTGCGTTTCCAAAATACACTCTACAAAACCTTTTTTTTCAATGGCTTTGAGTGTCGCAGTTTCAATACCACTTAAATTTAAAATATTTTCGAGTGTGCCTTTAGGATGCAACTTCAGGACTTTAAAGGCTTCACGTTGTTTAATGGCATTTTTAGATAATTTATTTTCAGCATCTAGATCAATGATTTTCCAATTGCGTGCAAGCAAATTATAGGGTTTTCCTTGGCGTAAAATGGCAGGTAAAGCCGCATGCATTACCTCACCAATCGGAAATAAGTAGTACTGCGCTGACCATGTTAAAAGTTTCAACATAGGCGCATTGAGTAATGCCTGATCATCGAGTAATTCAGTGATCATTTTGAGTTTAAATGCAGGATTGATTGGTGCATCTAAGGGCAGTCTTTCGGTAATGATGCCTATAAGTTGCTGACGACCAAAAGATACCGCTACACGTGCCCCAATTTGAGCTTGATTATATTGATCAGCCGTGACTTGATAATCGAAACAGTCATGTAAATAGACAGGAACAGCGACCCGAACACGGTAAATAGGTGATGTAGAATCAGAGAGTGACTGCGGCATAAATTTCGATTGCACCTATTTAAATATTTAGTGATCAGCGGGGGCTTATGTTAGAGTGTAACTGTTATTTATATACAAATATGAATGATTTTAAGGGTCAAGTGCAACAACTAGACTTACATTTTTGGAAAATTAGAGCATTGTAATGCCCGCATATCAATTTACTGCCATGGATGCTGCAGGCAAGCAGCAAAAAGGCGTGCTAGAAGGCGATTCCGCACGTCAAATTCGTCAGCAACTGCGTGACAAGGCGTGGATTCCTGTCAGTGTGGAAGCAGTCGAACAGAAAGATAAGAATAAAACATCAGGTTTTTTTCAAAAAAAGTTTTCTGCTTACGATCTCGCACTAATGACACGTCAGTTATCTGTACTTGTGGCGGCGTCTATTCCACTTGAAGAAGCCTTACGTGCCGTTGCCAAGCAAAGTGAAAAAGTTCACGTACAAAATTTATTATTGTCCGTGCGTTCAAAGGTTTTAGAAGGACATTCTTTAGCGCAGGCGATGCAACAAATAGGACGTTTTCCAGATTTATATTTGGCAACCGTTGCAGCAGGCGAGCGTTCAGGGCATTTGGATTTAATTTTAGATCAACTTGCCGATTACACTGAAAATAGCTATGCCATGCAAAAGAAAATTCAGGGTGCCATGATTTATCCGATTATTTTAATGTTGATGTCTTTCGGCATTATTATGGGTTTAATGACCTATGTTGTGCCTGACATTGTAAAAACCTTTGATCAAAGTAAACAAGCACTGCCGTGGATTACGGTTGCGATGATGAAAACCAGTGCTTTTATTCGAGCAGCATGGCCAGTTTTGATTGTCGGCTCAACCCTTGGGCTGTTTTTATTGGTGCGCTTTTTACGCACAACGGCCGGACATTATACTTTTGATCGTTTAACACTCAAATTGCCATTATTTGGTAAATTATCGCGTGGTATAAATGCAGCACGGTTTGCCAGTACCTTGTCTATTTTGACACGTTCAGGTGTGCCTTTAGTCGATGCTTTAAAAATTGGTGCAGCCGTCAGTAATAACTGGATCATTCGAGATGCGGTCAACTTGGCAGCAGAAAAAGTCACAGAAGGCGGAAACTTGGCAACACAACTTGAGCGTTGTGGTTACTTCCCACCAATGATGGTACAGATGATTAAAAGCGGTGAGGTTTCAGGTGAGCTAGATCGTATGCTCGATAAAGCCTCAGTGATGCAAGATCGTGAAGTCACCACGTTTATTTCAACATTATTGGCATTACTTGAGCCGTTGATGCTTGTGTTTATGGCAGGTATCGTTTTGGTGATTGTAATCGCAGTTATGTTGCCAATCGTCAATATGAATAATATGATTTAAGCCAAATATTCCTATAATGAATTAATGAAGAGAGAATTTGAATGCAACGGAAAATGACACATAAACAATCAGGTTTTACATTAATTGAAGTCATGGTGGTGATTGTTATTTTGGGTGTACTTGCTGCATTGATCGTGCCAAACGTGATGGGACGTGGTGAAAAAGCCAAAGTCGATACCACAAAAATTGCATTACAAAATATTGCGGGTTCACTAGACCAATATAAATTGGACAATGGACATTATCCAAACTCGCAAGAGGGCGGTTTAGAAGCCTTGATTACGCAACCTGCAACAGCAAAAAATTGGGTGCAAGGTGGCTATCTTAAAGGTGGAAAATATCCGAAAGACAGTTGGGAAAATGATTTGCAATTTGTCATTCCGGGTTCTGAAGGACGCGCATTCGATTTATATTCTTTTGGCGCTGACGGTAAACAAGGCGGTGAAGGCAATGATGCTGATATTTATTATCAGCCGTAATAATTAAAAGTAATGATTAGAGATCACCGTTAAAATAAGATGGAATGTATCACTTTACTCAATTGAGTAACTCAATGCAGAGTGAAGTGATAATCTTTCTTAATTCATAAAGTAACACTAAATGTATAATAAATATAATAAAAATAAAATATTAGTATTTTAGAGTTATAATAAGAATTATTTCCATAGCTAATAGTTACAAGAAACTTAAAGTATGGATAAAAATAGTCTTTTTATTTAATTTAAAGCTTGCATAATGATATTCATACAGTCACTTTGGCAGGGAGAATATGATGAAAGCATTAATATTATCAGATGAAATCAGCATTTTTCATTGGTCAATG
>CAXYZD010000092.1:0-9873 GCA_964293455.1 uncultured Acinetobacter sp.
TCAGCAGGATAATAAACACATAAAAATAAACAGCCCAATAAAATTCTAAAAATCATTGAGCTGTTATATTTTTTGATATTTATCCTGCTTTCCCTGCAACAAAAGGATTATGCTTCTTTTCAAAACCAATCGTACTCATCGGTCCATGCCCTGAAATAAACTGCGTATCATCAGGTAAGCTAAAACATTCACGATGAATAGATTCAATCAGTTGTGCATGATTACCCCGTGGAAAATCTGTACGACCAATAGAGCCTTTAAACAATACATCCCCAGTCCACAATACGCCATAATTTTGATTATAAAAAATTACATGACCTGGTGTATGACCCGGAGCAAAGCGAACTTCAAACTCTTCTTGCCCAAGTTTTAGAACTTCACCGCCCTCTAACCATTGATTAACAATAACTGGTTCAGGAATTGGAAAGCCATAACGAGCAGAAACCTCCTGAATCATGTCCAACCAAAATTGGTCTTCTTTATGTGGACCAATCACAGGAACATCCCACACTTTCACCAATGCACCCACAGCCCCAGCATGGTCTAAATGACCATGTGTCAACCACAGTGCTTTCACGGTTACACCCAATGCTTCAACCTCAGCTTGGAGTTTTTCAGCATCACCGCCTGCATCAATCAGCACCGCTTCTTTTGTTTCAGAATCCCAAACAATCGAACAGTTTTGCTGAAATGCCGTGACAGGTACAATTTTGACTTGCAGCATACGTTTCTCCTGCCACCTTTAAATAAAAAACGATAAATAAAAAATTATGAAATGAGTGTTTGTTTCAAAGCATTCAGTTGTGCTTGAACCAATTCACTTAAAAGCTGAATATGATCCGCTCGATCATTCAATGCAGGAATATAAGCATAATGCTGTCCGCCTGCATGCATAAATAATTCCGCATTTTGCAATGCAAGTTCTTCAAGTGTTTCTAAGCAATCTGCCGAAAATGCAGGACTCAAAACCTGTACAGAAGCAATACCTTGCTCAGCCCATTCCTGAAGTATTTGATCTGTATACGGCTTGACCCATTCTTGCTTCCCAAAACGAGATTGAAAACTGACTGCCCATTGTGTTTCATTTAAACCGAGTGCCTGTGCCACCTTTTTTGCCGTAATACGACAACGCTCGGCATAAGGATCACCTTTATCTGCATAAGGTTGTGGAATCCCATGAAATGACATCAACAATTTATCCGCCTGACCGTGTTCAGCCTGATAGTCCCGAACACTCGCAGCCAATGCTCCAATATATAAAGGATGCTGATAATAATCACGAATTAGACTTAAACCTGGTAAATTACGCTGCGTTTTAATCCAATCTGCAATCGCATCATATAAAGGTGCAGTCGATGTTGCAGAATATTGTGGAAATAAGGGCAATAAAACCACATGATCATATTGAGCTTTTGTTGCGTCCGCCAAGATACTCGAAATTCCGGGCGTACCATAGGTCATGGTAGCAACAATATTGATTTCAAATTCAGGATATAAAGACAGTGTTTTTTGCTGAATGGCATGAACTTGTTGATTCAAGATGAGTCGCATCGGTGAGTCTTCTGTCCAAATCTGCGCATATGCTTGCGCCACTTTTTTCGGACGAAATGGCAACACAAAACCATATAAAATGATTTTCCATAAAAATTTAGGAATTTCAATCACCCGACCATCAGAAAGAAACTGCGCTAGAAAACGTCGAACACCAACAACAGTTGGTGCATCAGGTGTTCCTAAGTTTGCAACCATCACTAAAATTTTAGGTTTTACAGACATGCTTTTCAATTTCCAACACACTTTCATATCAAGCATACTACCTAATCTTCGATAAGAAAGAATGTTTTTTAGTAGGATGCTTTCACGCCCCTGACTTATGAGCAACTCAAAGAATCGGTGTGCGCCGTCCAATTTGGCTATCACCGTCAATCAGTTTTAAACCTTTTGCTGTCATTTTCCAAAGCATGCGTTGACGCTCATCACGTCCTACAGGTACGACCCATTCATTTTGACGCATTTGTTGTTTAATGGTATGCAATGCTCGAATATTTATCTGTGCACGAGACACAGCATGTGCTCGCGGCATGACGCGCAAAGCATCATTTAACCCTGTATTGTTCAGATGTTCATTGAGTACTTTTGAGAAAAATTCTTCAGGCATTTGTTCACGAAATTCGCTAGAGAGTACTTTCACCAGCTCAAGCCAACTCATTTCACGCATAGGTGTCAATTCTTTAAAATTACCATCTTGATAGGCATGCATACGATAATCAAAACTGAAAATTTCATTGCTATACACTTTTGGCAAGGTCAAGAATGGATCCACATCTTTTAAACCATGTACTGTGGTTTGTTCTGAGCGTGCTTTAGCCAGTTGTGACTTTAATTTATCGATCTCATCTTGTAATACTTGTAGATTTTGTGGACGTACCCAACCAACAACAGGATAACGTTCCAACATTTGTGGCATATAAGAACGAACAGCCAGCTCTAAATCACGTAAGGTTTTATACGTCACCACTTGTTCGATTTCTTTTTGTAATTGATGGCGAAATTCTTGGAATTTATTTTTGAGTACAGCCGTTGAATCTTGTAGATCTTCTGTTCGCGTATCAGGTGCATCATGCATAAAGACAATAACCGGTTTTTGCTTGGTGATTGCGTAAATGTATTCAAGATGCATATAGCCCACACCTGAAACAGACTGTTCACCATATTGGCTGCCTAACAGCAATAAAACATAATCACAGTCATCAATTTGACGGCGTGCGAAAGCTGTGCTCAATGGCGTCCGTTGTTCAAGCCCCCATGAAAAGAAACCCATCCCGATCAGAGTCTGAGTCACCACCATTCGTTCAGGCTGCATTTCTTTGCCTGATGTTGTAATAAAAACTTGATAACGCTTATCGAGCATAGATAAACCTTTTCCTCTCTCACACCCTTAAGATTCAAACCTTCCCCGAAGTCGATTTGAAGGTTACATGCCCTACATCAATGCAAAGTAACAACCCAACATTTCACCTGATCATCTTAGTTCAGTTTATCAACAATATTTTCAATTGACCACGTAATATTTTGTAAAATCATACGCCTAAGTACAGGTTGTAGTGCTGATGCATTATGTCCACTGACGAAGCACCTTAACCTGATTTGATTTTTTTGTGTCGTTTCTGATACTAAACTATTTTTAATCAAGATTCTTGCCGTTTGTCTTGCCACAGCAAGTCCTGAATCAATCAAAGTAAGTTGTTCAGAATACAACTGCTGAATCGTTGGTTTTAAAAATGGATAATGAGTACAACCCAAAACCAAATAATCTGCACCTTGATCAACTACAGGTTGCAGTATTTTTGTCAAACTCTCAATACATGCCACACTACTCTGCTCACCTGCTTCGACAAATGGAACCAAATCCAAACATGTCACAGCTAATACACGCACTCCTGAAGGCTCTGCAAAACGATGTATAACATCTTTAATGAGCTGCCCACGAAATGTTGCAGGCGTTGCCAATACCGAAACGACCTTGCTTCTACTTTGTAAAACTGCAGGTTTTAATGCTGGCACTAAACCGACAATTGGAAAGTCATTACCATAGTGAGAACGCAAATAATCTAGACTAAATGCTGAAGCGGTATTACATGCGACAACCGCAACTTTACAGCCCTGACGATATAACCACTCAATTGCATGTGCAGTGAGTTCACGAATATCCTGATCACTGCGTGGCCCATACGGTACATGTGCCGTATCTGCATAATATAAAATATGTTCATTTGGCAAATACTGCGCAATTTCCAAGGCAACTGAAAGCCCACCAATGCCTGAATCAAAAATTCCAATAGGTGCATCGGAAGTTGCCTTCGGCATCGGATTGATCATTGGATATAAAGGAAGAATAGCGGTCATGGCTGCTCTGTACGTTAAATTACCTGTAAATCTTAAACCTCAAGTGCCCAATTGCAAGTGTAAATCACCACTTTTCAGAGATAAAATGGCATCTCCTTGCGCATTTTCAAGCAGTTCACCATATTCAATTAAATGAAAAAATGCATGACGTTGAATCAAGGCATTAATTCCAAAACGCACTGCGACATAAGGACGTAATTCACCTGCATATTCACGCATAAAAATTTGATGATCTTGATCAACAATAATGATGTCTTGATTGGTTGTGGTAAGTTGCAGGTAATTTTTGCCCTCAAGCTCAACTTGGTCCACCTGATTAATCAGCAAGGGTTCATCTTCGACTTCAATTTCAATCTGTTCCACAGGCGTCTTAAGATAAAATTTACCTTCTTCTTTCCACAAGACCGATGAAAATAAATCTATGAGTGCCTGACGACGGATCAATTGACCTTCGTGCCACCATTCACCATTGGCTTTTATCTTCAAATCCATTTTGCCACAATGCTTTGGATGCCATTGGTCAAGTGGAGGTATTGACCTTTTGTGACCAGACTGTGCATCTTTTAAGTATTGTGCAATATTCATTAAGTTTTTATCATCAGGTACAGGCGACTGTTTCACTCCCGACGTTGAATTATTTTGATTTACCATGGCTTATGCCTTGCTGACTTAAAAATAAAACGACTCAGCCAATTGGCTGGAACACGGTTTGAAACTATACTAGCGCAAAATAGATTAAAGATGCGACTTTCATTCGCATCGAACTGAACAGAACACTCATGGCAGCACCATTTTTTATTTTCAGCATTCAATGTCAATAAAACTAAGGTTGCCACCTTTCGTAATATGAGGAGTCCTACATGGAACACATCGAACGTGAATCGATGGAGTTTGACGTTGTTATTGTTGGTGCAGGCCCTGCGGGTCTTTCTGCAGCGATCAAAATTCGTCAACTGGCAATTGAAAATAACCTTCCAGATTTATCTGTATGTGTCGTAGAAAAAGGCTCTGAAGTGGGTGCGCATATTCTTTCTGGTGCTGTACTTGAACCGCGTGCAATCAATGAACTTTTCCCAAATTGGAAAGAAGAAGGCGCACCTTTAAATGTCCCTGTGACTGAAGACAAAACGTATTTCTTAATGTCTGCTGAAAAGTCACAAGAAGCACCGCATTGGATGGTACCTAAAACCATGCACAATGATGGTAACTATGTTGTTTCATTGGGTAATGTCGTTCGTTGGTTAGGCACAAAAGCAGAAGAGTTAGAAGTTTCTATTTTCCCTGGTTTTGCAGCTTCTGAAATTCTTTATCATGCAGATGGTGCTGTAAAAGGCATTCAAACCGGTGATATGGGTATTGGTAAAGATGGCGAACCAACGCACAACTTTACACCTGGTTATGAACTTCATGCCAAATACACCATTTTTGCTGAAGGTTGCCGTGGTCATTTAGGTAAGCGTTTAATTGCAAACTTTGACCTTGCTAAAGATGCTGATCCACAGCACTACGGTATTGGTATTAAAGAGCTTTGGGAAATTGATCCTGCGAAACATAAGCCGGGTCTGGTGATGCATGGTTCAGGCTGGCCTTTAACTGAAACTGGCTCTACAGGCGGTTGGTGGTTATATCACGCTGAAAATAACCAAGTCACTTTGGGTGTAATTGTCGATTTGGCTTATGAAAACCCAAATATGTACCCATTTGCAGAAATGCAGCGTTGGAAAACACATCCACTAATCAAGCAATATCTTGAAGGTGGTAAACGTCTTTCTTATGGCGCACGTGCAGTTGTTAAAGGTGGTTTAAACTCACTTCCTAAATTGACTTTCCCAGGCGGTTGCCTTATTGGTGATGATGCAGGTTTCTTAAACTTTGCAAAAATCAAAGGCTCTCATACAGCAATGAAGTCAGGGATGTTGTGTGGTGAAGCTGTATTTGAAGCGATTGCAGCTGGTGTAGAAAAAGGTGGGGATATTGCTGTTGCTCGTGTCACTGAAGGTGAAGATTTCTTTGCTAAAGAATTGACTACGTACACAGATAAATTCAACAACAGTTGGTTAAAAGAAGAGTTACACCGTTCACGTAACTTCGGCCCTGCAATGCACAAATTCGGTTTATGGATGGGTGGTGCATTTAACTTTATCGATCAAAACATCTTTAAAGTGCCATTTACATTGCATGATTTAGCACCTGATTTCAGCGTGTTGAAAACTGTAGATGCTACAACATTCAAACCGACCTACCCTAAAGCAGATGGTAAAATTACATTTGACCGTTTATCTTCAGTATTTGTGTCAAATACCGTGCATGAAGAAAATCAGCCTGCTCATTTGAAATTGACTGATGCCTCAATTCCTGTGAACGTAAACTTACCAAAATGGGATGAGCCTGCTCAGCGTTACTGCCCTGCTGGTGTTTATGAGATCATGGAAAATGATGATGGTTCTAAGCGTTTCCAAATTAATGCAGCGAACTGTGTCCATTGTAAAACGTGTGATATTAAAGATCCTTCACAAAACATCACTTGGGTAACCCCTGAGGGTGGCGGTGGTCCAAATTATCCGAACATGTAATTTGTATCTATCTCTCACGAGATAAAAATAAACCCGCTAAATGCGGGTTTATTTATTTCAATGCTGATTTTTATAAATATTGACTCAATATCTAAAAAGACAAACCTAGCCTTTCTGTACCAAATAATGAAACTCTTTATTGCCCTGCTCATCTAGCTTTTCTTCTTGTAGTAACAACTCATGTCCTAAGTGCATACAAAATTTAGGAATATCCCAAGAGGTTGAGTTATCTGTTGCAAAAACTTCAACAATGTCCCCTGACTGAGATTTACGAATCGCCTGATGCAACATCATCACAGGTTCAGGACAACGTAGACCACGTGTATTTAACTGAATGCTTGGCGCAGGCAATTGTTCAGACATCATCAAACTCAAAAATAATTTATATTGGACATATTTTAACACAAAGTCGATTTATGACGATGTGCTTGTCCTATCAAGTACCAAGATGACGCAAGCATTCACCTTTCTCCTGTTTAATCGATAGACATCTGTATTTTCTTCGGTATGATCAAATTTACATTTTTGAAATAAGTATCTTCAGGAAAGATCATGCAAGAGGAATCAGGTCCATCATGGGGCATGCGCGGTTTACGTAAATGGTTAGGAACTGCGCCCGAAACCCGTGATGAACTGCTCAAATTAGTTCAGGATTCTCGTCGTTTTTTAGAACCTGATACTGTCGCAATGCTAGAAGGCGTATTAGACCTTCCTGCTACCAAAGTCCGTGAAGTGATGACACCACGCACTGCTATGGTGAGCTTACAAGAAGATGATCAACTCCTTGATATTTTACATGTATTAATCGAATCAGCACATTCTCGTTTTCCAGTTTTTTCATCAGATCAACCTGACAATGTGGTTGGCATTTTACTGGCCAAAGATTTATTGCCGTTTATGAATGATCCATCAACCAATGTTGATATTCGTAATCTCATGCGTCAGCCATTGTTCGTTCCCGAAAGTGCGCGTTCAGACCAACTTTTGCGTATGTTGAAAAATACGCAAACACATATTGCGATTGTCATTGATGAATATGGCACAACGTCAGGTTTGGTGACTTTAGAAGACATTTTAGAAGAAATTGTTGGTGAAATTGAAGATGAACATGACAATGTCGATGAAGAAGCGCAATTTATTGTGCCCGACAATAGTCATACCACAGCAAATACATGGATTGTTCAAGCACTTACACCAATTGAACACTTCAACACAGTTTTAGATGCAGACTTTTCTGACGATGAAGTAGAAACTGTCGGAGGATTATTGCTTCAGGAAATTGGATTGGTGAGTGATTTACAAGGTCAAGTAATTGAACTTGAAAATTGGCAGTTTACCATCACTGAAGCAGATGCCCGCACTATTCATCTGATTCGAGCTGTACGTAAATGAGAGCCTACTTTGACAAGCTGTTAAATTCTTCACAACAACAAAAACAGCTACCAATGATTTATCCCCTGATCATTTCATTGATCGCAGGTGCGGTGTTTAGTTTTGCACTTGCACCTTTTCATTGGTGGTGGCTCGCCCTCTTGTCACCTGCTTTGCTCTATGCATGTTTACATCAGCGTACACCAAGGCAAGCCTTTGCCATTGGTCTAAGCTATGGCTTCGGCTTATGGTTTGTCGGTGCTTTTTGGCTGTATACCTCTATTCATGTCTATGGCGATACCAATGCTTTTTTAAGCGTGTTGATGATTGCGATCATGGCATTGATTATGGGCTTATTCAGCGCAGTCCAAACATGGTTTTACCGTCGTTTTTTTCCTGAAACACCACTGACCTTTGCCCCTATTTGGGTATTCTTTGAATGGGCTAAAACTTGGGTCTTTACAGGATTTCCTTGGCTATTTGCAGGTTATGCCTTCACAGAACGCTTACTGGACAATTACGCACCGCTGTTTGGCGTATTTGCCGTTTCATTTGTAGTCATTGTTCTTGCATCTGCTTTGGTGGAAATTTTACGACGTAAATGGTTTTGGGCTATTCCGTCTGCATTGTTAATTTTAGGTGCTTGGGCCGTTTCATATATCCAATTTGTACAACCGAAAGCTGAAAAGCCATTATCAGTTTCATTGGTACAGGGCAATATTCCACAAGACCTGAAATGGTTGACCGAATATCAAGTCAAGACAGTTCAAATTTATGTCAAACTTAGTCAAACTGAATGGGGACGTGATCTCATTGTTTGGCCTGAGTCTTCCATCCCCATGTTTCAAACCGATGCGCCCGTACCTGAACTCATTGAATATATGAAACAAATGGGAACACAACACAAAACTGCATGGGTGACTGGAATTCCATACTGGGACTTAAAAGAGTCTGAGCAAAATGGCTATCCAATGTATTACAACAGCATGATGGCAACAGGCGATCAGGCTTCAGGTTTATATAAAAAACAACGCCTTGT
This sequence comes from uncultured Acinetobacter sp., assembly GCA_964293455.1. Taxonomy (GTDB): domain Bacteria; phylum Pseudomonadota; class Gammaproteobacteria; order Pseudomonadales; family Moraxellaceae; genus Acinetobacter. The sequence goes on from CAXYZD010000092.1 coordinate 8,890, forward strand.
TCCTTTTGGTGAATACATTCCCCTTTCAGGTTTACTTAGTTGGGTACTGCCTGCTTTGCAGAATGATCCCTCTATGAGCGGTTTTTCTCGTGGTGATAGTGATCAAAAACCTTTTAAAATTAAGGGACATAATCTTGCTGCTGCGGTCTGCTATGAAGTGGCATATCCAAACTTAACACGGCGCAATGCAGCACAAAGTGACTTCTTGGTGACGGTATCCAATGATGCATGGTTCACAGGTACAGCAGGACCTTTACAACATTTGCAAATGGTACAAATGCGTGCCAAAGAAAATGGACGTTGGTTCATTCGTGCAACCAATACAGGCGTGACTGCATTTATTGATCACAATGGTCATATTGTCAGTCGTGCACCAATGGAAAAAGAAACCGTACTACGTGGCGACTTACCTGCAATGCAAGGATACACGTGGTATACCCGTTTCAGCGATTGGCCTATTTTGGCATTCTCATTGTTATTGCTTCTTTTAGGTTGGTTCTATCGCCCTAAAGTGGTCGATGTGAGCTTTAAGTCTAGACGTTAATCAGTCTAAATTGAATAAAAAATCCCACATTGAATCAAATTCATATATGGGATTTTTTATTTCAATATTTAATTTTGAGTTAATGTTCAATAACATTATTTTAAATTTGTACAGCTAAGTACGACACCATTACCGCAAGAAAAAGCATCGGAACATGACGATATAAATAGACAGAATACTGTTCAATTTTAGAGCTTAACTTGGTTTTGAGTTGCACACTCATCATATTTACAGCACTACAAAAACTTAAAATTGCCAATGCACTAAAAACGCTGATTGCCATAAATCCAATCATGATTTGGCTACTTGCATCTGCACCTTGTAACAGATTTAAAAACACTTGACTGACAGGTAATAAACTTAAAATTAAGAGTACAGATTTCAACATTGACCAATGAAAAATGCTGATTTCATCTGATAATATTAATGCTTTCATCATA
>CAXYZD010000093.1:0-9595 GCA_964293455.1 uncultured Acinetobacter sp.
TGGCGTGAAGCGAAAACTCACGTCTTAACACATACTTTACACTATAGTATGGGTGTGTTTGAGGGTGTCCGAGCTTATGAAACTCCGAATGGAACAGCGATTTTCCGTTTAAAAGAACATACCAAGCGTCTATTAAATTCTGCAAAAATCTATCAAATGAAAGTTCCATATGATCATGCGACATTGGAACAGGCTCAAATTGATGTTGTTCGTGAAAATAAATTAGCATCTTGCTATTTACGTCCAATCATTTTCATTGGTTCTGAAAAATTGGGTATTGCTGCAACAGATAATACCATTCATGCTGTTGTTGCAGCTTGGAGTTGGGGTACTTATCTGGGTGAAGAAGCAATGGAAAAAGGCATTCGTGTAAAAACGTCTTCATTTACCCATCATCATCCTAATGTGACTATGTGTAAGGCAAAAGCATCGGGTAACTACACGCTTTCTATTCTTGCACACCAAGAAGTAGCACATTCTGGCTATGACGAAGCGATGTTACTCGACCCTCAAGGTTATGTATGTCAAGGTTCGGGCGAAAATGTATTCTTAGTCCGTGATGGCGTGATTCATACCCCTGATGTTGCAGGCGGTGCGCTTGATGGTATTACACGTCAAACGATTATTACCATTGCGAAAGACTTGGGTTATGAAGTGATTGAACGCCGTATTACTCGTGACGAATTCTACATTGGTGATGAAGCATTCTTTACAGGGACTGCGGCAGAAGTAACGCCAATCCGTGAATATGATGATCGTCAAATTGGTGAAGGTGTTCGTGGTCCAATCACAACACAAATCCAAAAAGCATATTTTGATGCTGTTCAGGGTAAAGACCCTAAATATGCACATTGGTTAACTTACGTAAAATAAGTTATTTAGTGCTAAAAAAAGGATTCCTATCTTTGTTGATGTGAATCCTTTTTTATTGCCAAAAATCTTCACAGCCCGAGGTTTTTAAGATTGGAAATTTGAAAAGATTAAATTCACAATACTCCTCCCTTTTTAAAGGGAGGTTGGGAGCGATTAAACCAAAAAAGTATAGATATTCAGGCTTAAAGAGGTAACTTTATTTTCTGGCTTAATTGATAATCAAACCTTATAAAAATCACGATACCAATTTACAAATTGTTGTACGCCATCATCTACAGAAACAGATGGTTTATAACCGACTGCTTGTTCGAGCGCTGTACTGTCCGCAAATGTATCAGGCACATCACCTGGTTGTAGAGGAAGTAGATCTAAAATCGCTTCTTTGCCTAGAGATTTTTCAATGGCATGAATATATTCAATCAATTTCACAGGATTGTTATTACCAATATTGAAAATGCGGAAAGGGGCATAACTTGTGGATGGATCAGGATTGTTGCTGTCCCAATTTGGATCGGGCTGTGCAATTTGATCACTTGAACGAATTACACCCTCAACAATATCAGATATAAAAGTGAAATCACGGCTATGATTACCATGGTTAAAGACAGGAATTGGCTGATCTTCAATCATTTTCTTGGTAAATTTAAACAACGCCATGTCTGGGCGACCCCAAGGACCATAGACGGTAAAGAAGCGTAAGCCTGTGGTCGGTAAACCAAATAAGTGGCTATAACTATGCGCCATGAGTTCATTGGCACGTTTAGTTGCAGCGTAGAATTGAACTGGGTGATTTACGCCGTGTTTTTCGCTAAATGGCATAGTCGTATTGGCACCATAAACACTACTGGTACTCGCATAGCTAAGATGTGGTGTTTTGTTGTGGCGACAGGCTTCAATAATATTGGTAAAGCCGATCAAATTACTTTCCACATAAGCCAGTGGATTTTCCAGTGAATAACGCACACCTGCTTGAGCCGCCAAATGAATTACACGGTCAAATTGATGGTCTTGAAAGCATTGATCTACAATGGCTTTGTTGGCAAGGTTGGCACGAATAAAGGTAAATGAGCCTTGAGCTTGTTGAGCAGTTTCTTCTAAAACCTCTAAACGTGCTTCTTTTAAAGCAGGGTCATAGTAATCATTGACCACATCAAAACCGACAACATCATCGCCACGTTCTAAAAGTTTTTTTGCAACACTGAATCCAATAAAACCAGCGGCACCTGTGACGAGGAATTTCATTCATCTGCTCCGAAAATATCACGTGTATAGACTTTATCGAGTACATCGCTTAAATCATTTGAAATACGATTGGCAATGATCACATCACTGTGTTGTTTGAATTGTTCGAGATCATTGACCACTTTAGATTTGAAAAATTCATCTTCATGAAGCGTTGGTTCATACACGATGACTTCAATGCCTTTGGCTTTAATCCGTTTCATCACACCTTGAATCGCAGAGGCACGAAAATTGTCTGAGCCACTTTTCATGACTAAACGATAAATGCCAACAGTATTTGGATTTTTGGCAATGATTGAATCTGCAATAAAATCTTTACGGGTACTGTTTGAGTCGACAATCGCTTGAATTAAATTACTGGGTACGTGATTGTAATTTGCCAAAAGTTGTTTGGTGTCTTTCGGCAGACAATATCCACCATAACCAAAAGATGGATTGTTATAGTGACTGCCAATGCGTTGATCTAAACATACTCCATCAATAATTTGATGGGTATCTAAACCAAAAATTTGTGCATAAGTATCGAGTTCATTGAAGTAGGCGACACGCATTGCCAAATAAGTATTGGCAAACAATTTAATCGCTTCAGCTTCAGTGGAATCGGTAAATAAAACAGGGCTATCTTTCTTGATAGCACCTTCAATGAGCAAATTTGCGAATAATTGTGCACGTTCTGATTTTTCACCAACAATAATCCGTGATGGATATAAGTTGTCATGGAGAGCTTTGCCTTCACGTAAAAATTCAGGTGAAAAGATAATATTTTCAGTGTTAAATTTTTCTTTTAAACCCTTAGTAAAACCGACAGGAACTGTAGATTTAATAATCATCACCGCATCAGGATTGATCTCAAGAACTTGTTTGACCACGCTTTCAACACTTGTGGTATTGAAATAATTAGTTTTAGTGTCGTAATCCGTTGGTGTCGCAATAATCACAAAATCAGCATTTGTATAGGCCTCTTTTGCATCAGTCGTTGCTTTGAAATTTAATGGTTTATCTTGCAAAAATGCTGAAATATCCGCATCTTGAATTGGAGAAATTTTATTATTCAGTAGCTTTACTTTTTCTTCAATAATATCGACTGCAACAACTTCATGGTGTTGTGCAAAGATCATTGAGTTGGATAAGCCAACGTAACCTGTTCCAGCGACTGCTATTTTCATAAAAACCTGATCTAGAAAATGTGCTTACGAAATATGATAGGGGATCTGAGCGAATGCGTTAAAGTCTTATATTAACTTGATCGTAAACTGTCAATAATTCGCTTAGATTGTAGAGCTATCATAGCATACCTCATAAAACAAATTGTTCAGCGTATGCAAACCAATACAGTAACTTAATGGTGGTAATGCTATAATTTACTGATTGCTTAGGTGGAAGATTGATGCATGCAGGTCAATGAATCAAATTTACAGTCGAATTTAGTTGAATCAGAACAAAATGTGGTTCTGTGTATGAAGTGGGGTACCAAATACGGTGCCGATTATGTAAATCGACTTTATAATATGGTGAAACGTCACACGACCGTTGATTTTAAAATGGTGTGTTTGACTGACCGTACTGAGGGGATTAACCCCGAAGTGCAATGTTTCCCAATTCCGTCATTGGCATTGCCTGAGGGTAGTCCTGAACGTGGTTGGAATAAACTTTCGACATTTGAACCCGATCTTTATGGTTTAAAAGGCAATCTTTTATTTTTAGATCTCGATGTTGTGATCGTTGATAATATTGATGATTTTTTTACCTATCCGGGTGAATTCCTGATTATCCATGATTGGAAACGTCCATGGCGTGTGACAGGCAATAGTTCAGTTTATCGTTTTAAATTGGGTACTTTCCCTGATATTTTGACTTATTTCCGTGAAAATTTTGAAGAAATTAGTCAGAAATTCCGTAACGAACAAGAATACCTTTCTTGGTATGTCGATGATAAGAAAAAGCTGAGCTATTGGCCGAAAGATTGGTGTAAAAGCTATAAATATCATTGCTTACAAAGTATTCCTTTGGCATATTTTAAACCGCCTAAAAAACCGCAAAATGCCAAAATTATTATTTTCCATGGTGAAATTAATCCACCTGATGCTGTTTCTGGTGGTGGTGGTAAGTGGTATCGTTATATTTTGCCGTCGGACTGGATTAAAGACGCTTGGCAATAATTGCATGAATTCATTAGACAAAATTGAGAACTTTATAGATGCAAAATCTTGATATCGTGATTGCTTGGGTCGATGGCAATGATGTTGAGTTAAAACGTAAACGTCATAAATATTTGACCGGCGAAGATGCGTCAGATGCGGTCAGTGACACCCGTTTTGCCAGTAATGATGAAATTTATTACAACATTGCATCTATATTGAAATATGTTCCATTTTGTCGTCATATTTATATTGTGACAGACAATCAACAGCCTGAATTTTTAAATGAATTTGTAGTGCAAGGTTTATGTGATGCCGATAAAATTCGGGTGGTTGATCATCGTGAAATTTTTGCAGGTTATGAACAGCATTTGCCAACCTTTAATACCCGTTCGATTGAAAGTATGTTGTGGAATATTCAGAATCTATCTGATTATTTTATCTATTTAAATGATGATTTCTTTTTCAATGCTGAAGCGAAAATTGAAGATTTTTTAGAATCTGATTCAATCGTCACTTATGGGCATTGGAAAAGCTGTTTGAGTTATAAAACTAAACTGACATATCGCAAATTTTTAAATAAGCATTTCAATAAACCGATTCAGCCGGGTCATGTGATTGCACAGATGTTGGGTGCAGATATTCTTGGATTTAAAAAGTTTTTTGAAATCCATCATTATCCACATTGTGTAGATCGTAAAATTCTTAGTGAATATTTCCTGAGTCATCCTGATTTATTGGAAACTCAAATAAAATATAAGTTCCGTAGTGTAGAACAGTTAAATCCAATTTCATTGATGAATCATTTGAAAATTCAAGCGAATCAGGCCGTTTTAAAACCCGATTTGGATTTGGCCTATTTAAAAAATGCGGAAAGCTTAAATGCGTTTGTGTCGGCATTAAATCAAGACAACATTAAATATGGTTGTATTCAAAGTTTGGATCAACTTAGCCAAGTTGATGCTGAGCAAGTCAAAAATGCCATGCTGAAAAAGCTTGCAGATTACTTACCTCAGTCTGTTATTTCCACGCCCGTAATCGCATAGGATTTTGCTATGAAAGTTGAAACGTACTTGATCAATTTGGATGGCAGTGATGAGCGTCTAGAACGAGCAACTCAACAGTTAAAAGACGTGGATTGGGCTTTTGAGCGTTTTTCTGCCTATGATGGTCGTGGCAAAGAATTATCAACTTTTGAAAATTATGATGATGATGCAACCAAGCAAGAATTAGGTCGTCGTCTGCTTAATTCTGAACTCGGTTGTTATCTGAGTCATTATGGTTGTGCTGAAAAATTTTTAAAATCTGATGCAGATTATCTTGTGGTTTTAGAAGATGATATGAAAATCAATGCAGATTTTAAAAAGTCGATTGATCAAATTTTAGAATATCTTGATACGCATAGTGAAATCGATTGGTATTTGCTCAATTTAGCTTCTAAAAAGAAGAAGTTAGCCAAAGATATTACCCAATGTGGGGAGTATTCATTGTGGCATGCTTATTATTTCCCAATTCGTGGATTAGGGCTGATTTGGTCACGTAAAGGCGCTGAAGAATTTATTGCACTTGGTAAAACTATGACCAAGCCTGTCGATATCTTTTTTCAAACGTGGCTCAGTCAAAATGGCAAAGGCTTAGGTGTTTGGCCACCTTTGGTTAAGCCTGCGGGTTTGGACAGCGATATTTTGGGGACGGTTGCCAGTCAGGGCGTTTCTCGTAAAGAAAAAGAGAATCGTGATAGTAGTTATGGTATGAAGAAACAAAAGCGTATGTGGCGTGATCGTTGGGCTGCGATGAAACATAAGTATTTTGCATGATTGAAATAATGGTCGGATATTTTGAATGAAAATTTTTAAAAAATTATTTTATTTAGCAAAATTTAATATGATGTATTACTACAAAGTCAGACATGTCAATCATAGTGTTGATAACAATGCAGGTTTGCTCGTATTCAATCCAGTAGAAAAAAAAATTGAATTACCGAAAAAAATTTGGATTTATTGGGAAGGCAATTTACCTGAGTTTGTCGGAAAGTGTGTTCAAAATATTCGTGATAAAAATCCAAGCTATGACGTTTTTTTACTGAATCCTGAAAATGTAGATCAGTACAGTCAGATGGATTTTTCAAAATTACAAAATGCAACACCACAACAAAAAGCTGACTTATTGAGGTTTGATTTACTTTATCACTATGGTGGTATTTGGTTAGATGCCAGTATTATTTTGTATGAGAGCCTTGATTGGATTTCTGACTTGATGGTGCAAAATAAAACAGAAAGTTTTGCATATTATCGTCGAAAAAATACCACAAATTTAAATTATCCAGTTGTGGAAAATTGGTTATTGGCGAGTGTTAAGGATAATGTTTTTTTTAAACATTGGTATGATGAGTTATATCTTGCTATTCAACAAACACCAAAATTATATATACAAGATATTAAAAATACTGAAAAAAATCCCAAAGATTTTTTTCAGAGAATTAGTAACCTTGAGTATTTAGTTGCTTATGTTGCCTGTCAAAAAATATTACGACATACCTTTCCAAGCCTGACATTGATTGACTGTGATGAAAATGCTTTTTATTGTCAGGTCAAAAATCGCTGGGTGAAAGAGAAAATTTTAATTGATATGGCTATAAATCATCGAGGTGAAATATCACCTCAATTGGTTAAACTTGCCGGTAAAGAGCGCAATTATCTATGTCAATATTATGATAAAAATATGTATTTTCCAAATTCATTGCTCGATTTTTAAGTAATTAAGGTTGTCGTATAAACTGCTGTAATTTTAAATATTTAGGCTGTTTCACAAAATATTGCTCCGAAGCCAATGAGCCATAAACTGATAAATGACGCCCATCTAAAGAATAGGGAAGATTTTCGCCTGCCATATGATTGGGTTTAAATAAATCAGATTGATTGAGTAGCAAGGTATTTGGATAGCGTTGCACCATTTCAGTCATCAGTTTTAATGCTGATTTTTGTTCAGTTGCTTTGATATTATCAAAATAATTATTTAAATTAAAATCACGGTGTAGCCATAATGATCTTTTGTACAACAAACTAATATTTTCATCAAATGCATAAGGCTCAGACATAACAATGACTTTTTGATGAGATTGTTGAGCAATTTTAAGTACATTTTCAAAGCTTTGTTGTTGATTTTGTTTCACGATATCAGACCAGCGACCAGCAAAAATAAGTACATCATATTGATGAATATGATTTTTTAGATAAGTTCTATTAAGCATGCATTGCTGATAGGCTGTTGAAGCTTTATCTCCAGTAAATTGTTGATCTATACTCGGATAGCACCAATTTGTAGTGATTGCATTGATGTTCAGATTGAGCTTTTTACCGAGGTGATCCCAAAAAGGAATATTGTGACCCGCGAAAGAATCTCCGAATAAGAGTGCAGATTTTGCATTTGTACTGTTGGATGCAATGTGGCATTCAAGGCCTTTGTTACCTACTTTAAGGCTGTGATCATCTTTGATGTTATAAAAGCACCAGCCATTGGACATTTTTGGCATTTCAAGCATTTTACTATGACTTAAAAATATAGAGTCCGCACGATCTTCTACACCATTTTTTTCAATATAGGAATAAAATTGGGCTGAAAAAATAAGGATGCCTATAAATAATAAATAACAATATAAGGTGTTAAGCTTGATTAAGTATTTTCTTGAACTCTCAATATATTTATAACTTAACCACCCTAAAAGTAATGAAATACAAATAGCTAAACTAATATTCAGAGGCGTTTTTTCAACAAAGAAATATCCAAGTAAAAATGCAATTGGCCAATGCCATAAATAAATTGAATAAGAGGCACTACCGATACTTTGAATAATTTTAGGTTTTGTGAAAATTGAATTTTGCTGATTGGCAATTAAAATGCACATGGTTCCAATAATAGGAAGAAGTGCAGGATAGCTTGGCCATAATGTGTCTTGGTCAAAGAGTATTAAACTCAGTGCAATACAGGCAAAACCAAAAAATTCAAAACCTAATTTAAATGCGGATGACGGAGTATATGTTCTAAAATAATAATAGACTAGACCGCCTGCGATTAACTCCCAAGCACGTGTTGTAAGTTTGAAAAAAGCATACATTGAATCTTTTGATGAAATGTAAATTGAAAAACCTAAAGATGCGATACAAATTAAAATTAAAAATATACCTAAATATTTTATATTTTTAAATATTTTAAAATATATGTAAGTAAAAATAGGGAATAGAATATAAAACTGCCATTCGACCGATAATGACCAAGTATGCAATAAGGCTTTATCATGCGTACTGACTGCAAAATAGTCACCCGCTTGACGATAGTACAAGTTATTTGACAGGAAATTTAGGCTGTATTCTGCATCTTTTGCGAAAAGTTTAAAATCATCAGGAATGAAAAAAAACCATCCGATGAGTGTCATAGTAATGACTAAAAAAAATAGTGCAGGGAAGATCCGAGTGATGCGTGCTAAATAAAATTCGATAAATGAAAAGCGGTTACTCTCAAAGTTTTCAATAATAATTTTGGTCATTAAATAACCTGAAATTACAAAGAAAATATCAACACCTAAAAAGCCAGCAGAAAATCCTGAAACTCCGAAATGGAACAGAACAACAAGTATTACAGCATAGGCACGGAGCCCATTGATATCATCACGAAATTTTTTGGTTTGCATATTGAGAACATATTTAGAGCTAGGGAGAATTCAGGCTTTATAAAAGCTTTGGATCTAATTTCTCAAAAGACTCTATCGCACTTTGGAGTGAGAGATTGTAAACTTTAATATCCTCTTTGTTTAGAAAATGAGAGGCAGTCTCAAATGCAGGAAATATTTCTGTTAAATATTGATCAAGCATTGTTGGTTGTTTATCACTCGTGTTTTCATAAAAACGAGGTTGATTAAAATTATTCATATCCAGTCCTGCCAAATAAACCTCTTGATAGGATAGGGAATATATAATTTGTAAGGCAACATAGGCGACTGTAAAATAGTCAAAAACAGCATCGTGAAGATTTTTGGAAAAACCTTTATCATCCTTTAAATAAAAGTGATCTTGCTGAGTATTAATAGCAATACGTGGCCCTAGAAGCCTTTCTACCTCACCTTCTTCAGTGATAGTTTCAATTACCTTTATTTTGCATTGAATTTGTTCAGGTTTAATTTTTCTTAGAATAATATCAAGGCATCGAGGTGTTGTAAAAAAGGTGCATTGGCTTTGAAGCACTTTTAGGACTAAGTCAAAGCGCTTGTGTGTAAAATTGAAGTCAATAATCACATATAGCTAAATTTTTAATAATATATCACAATAGGTCTTATGGGATACTCAACA
>CAXYZD010000094.1:0-9588 GCA_964293455.1 uncultured Acinetobacter sp.
CAGATGCCTGATAGGATAAGAGTTCTGTGAAATTTGTCGTGTACAGAGAAAAATGAGTATTTTTTTCAAAAAAACCTGATCAATATGGATTTTTTATTTATCTGATAAATATTTGATTATATGGATGATGTAAAAATATTGTCACAAATCTTTGCTAAAAAAGATAGATATCGTTTTTTTTGCAATGATACTGTCATAATTAAACCTTGTAATAAGCCTGTCATAAATAAAAACGGTTAACCGTTTCATTAATAGGGTATTGCGTTGTGAAAGATGACTATATTTTAATCGTCGATGACGAACTTCCGATCAGGGAAATGATCCATACCTCACTGGATATGGCTGGATTTCAATGTCTACAAGCTGAAGATGCAAAACAAGCACATCAAATGATTGTCGATCAACGTCCATCTCTCATTCTGCTCGACTGGATGATGCCGGGTGGCATCAGTGGTGTAGACTTATGTCGTCGCCTTAAACGTGATGAAAATCTCTCAGAAATCCCTGTCATTATGCTCACTGCACGAGGCGAAGAAGACCATAAAGTACAAGGTCTCGATGCTGGTGCAGATGACTACATGACCAAACCATTTTCGACCCGTGAATTGGTGTCACGCATTAAAGCTGTTCTGCGCCGTGCCAATGCGCTTAGCGGTGAAAAAAATATTGATGCCAATGGTCTAATTCTCGATCCTGTCAGTCAACGTGTCAGCTTTAGTGATCATATTTTAGAGATGGGTCCAACAGAATATCGTCTATTGGCTTTCTTTATGACCCATCCTGAACGTGCTTATACCCGTGCTCAACTGCTCGACCAAGTGTGGGGTGGCAACGTCTATATTGAAGATCGTACCATTGATGTACATATTCGTCGTTTGCGTAAAGTGCTTGAACCTTTTGCTGCAGACCGTTATGTTCAAACTGTTCGTGGCACAGGTTACCGTTTTTCGACCCGTGCTGATGTGGCTTTAGGCTAGCATTTTTCAGGTAGTTTTTTGTTTTATGTATGAACCCTACCCCGTTCCTGATCTTATCAATGAATACAAAAAGTTCCGTTACAGTAGCTTATGGACTTTTGCCAAACAGGACTTAAAATTACTGGTCTTTTTACTGGTGATTGCTGGCTTTATTGGATTAGGCGCTGGGTATTTTTGGATCTGTATTAGCATCGCATTTATGGTGTTTTTTACCATCCAATTGTATTCGCTGTATTTGGTCAATGATTGGATTTCTAACCGTCCTTATGATTCGCCCCCCAATCTCAATGGCATTTGGGGTGCTTTGCTGTTCAATGTTTATCGAGCGCAGCGTCAGGAACGCATTGTACAAGCTGAAATGGTGGGACTTATTGATCGTGCACAATCATCTTTAATTGCACTTGCCGAAGCTGTTGTTCTGACCGATGAACTTCATCAGATTGAATGGTGGAACCCAGCTGCGGAAAAACTTCTCGGCATTCAACCAATTGATCGTGGTCGCAACATTTTGACCATTATCCGTCAACCCATTTTCATTGAATATTTCAACAATATTGATCAATCTCCCGATGGGATTAAAATCAAATCATCGGTGTTTGATGAGCATTATGTGCAAATTAAATTGACTCGTTTTGGCAGTGAAAGTCGCCTTGTCGTGGCTTACGATGTCACACGTATGCACAACCTGGAGCAAATGCGTAAAGATTTCGTGGATAATATTTCCCATGAATTACGCACACCATTGACCGTATTGAGCGGCTATATTGAAACTTTTACCGACCAAGAAGATTTAAACCCGCGTTGGAAGCGAGCTTTTGAACAAATGCAATCGCAAACACGGCGTATGAATGCTTTGGTCAATGATTTACTTTTGCTTTCTCGCTTAGAAGGCAATAAACAAATTGCCAAAAATCAGATCATTGAAATGCCCAGTTTAATGAACCAATTGTTTGATGATGCACAAGCATACAATGTCGATTATGGACATACGCTCAACTTGGAAATAGACAGTCATTGTGATTTGATTGGTTCAGATACTGAACTGGCAAGTGCATTTAGCAATCTGATTAGTAATGCGATTAAATACACGCCCAAAGGCGGTACAGTGACTATGGGATGGCATGACGATGGTGAGCATGGCTACTTTACTGTACAAGACACAGGGATTGGTATTGATCCTAAGCATTTACCACGATTGACTGAGCGTTTTTATCGTGTCGATAGTGCACGTAGTCGTCAAACGGGTGGAACTGGCTTAGGGCTCGCAATTGTGAAACACGTTCTGATGCAACACGGTGCGTATTTGGAAATTGATTCTGAAGAAAATAAAGGCTCAACTTTCCGTGTCGTCTTCCCGAAAGAGCGTTTGTATATGCCTGAATAATATGTATTCCTACATAAATTTTGATGCATTTCCTATAAAAAATCCCGCAAAATTTTGCGGGATTTTTTTAATTTCTTGAGTGTAAACCTTAAGCTGATTTTACTTTTCCTAAAGCTTCACCCATGATGACTTCAGAGTTGGCTTTTAAATATTCATCCCAAATAATCTTATCTTTTTCAAATAAGATAATAGCTGTCGAGCCCAAGTAGAAACGACCCAATTCTGCACCTTTTTCAAGTTGCATTTCATGGTGATTTAACTCTACACGACCTGTCGGTTTCACTTTACCTGTCGCAACAGTTTCAATCCCTGCCACAATCATTGCGCCGACCAAAACCACTGCCATACGACCCAGTTCAGTATCGAACAAACACACCATACGCTCATTACGTGCAAACAAACCCGGAATATTTTCTGCAGTCGTTTGGTTCACAGAGAACAATTCACCCGGAATATACAAAGTTTCAGTCAACTTACCAGCAAATGGCATGTGTACACGGTGATAATCTTTCGGTGACAAATACACCGTTGCAAATTCACCTTGCTTAAAAGGTGCTGCAAGTTGTGGATCACCAATCAATTTTTCAACTGAAAAACTTTGACCTTTGGCTTGAAACACATCGCCATCACGTACTTTACCAATTTGAGAAATTGCACCATCGGCAGGACATACAATATGCAGTGGATCAGGATCAACGCCACGGATGCCATCTTTTAAAGCACGGGTAAAAAAATCATTGAATGATTTATATTTCAAGGCATCAGTTTGCTCAGCAATAGACATATCAATGCCATATTTGGCTTTAAAAGCTTGAATGACCAAATTTTTAACAAGAGGGTTTTCACTTGCAGCGACTTTACCCACCACACGACTCAATTGTTGTTGCGGCACAATACGCTGTGCTTGAATAAAAATTTGTTTTTTTAAATCAGATGTAAGACTCACGCAGGTGATTCTCCAGTAATTATTGGACTGTCAGAACGATTACCCCATTCGCTCCATGCACCGTCATATGCCACAATATCCCAATTCAGTAATTTTCCAACAATATATGCCAGACCTGAGCGGTGATGTGACTGGCAATACACAACAACAGGCTGAGTAAAATCAAAGCCTAACTGTTCAAGTCGTTGCTGTGTGCGTTCTAGGGAATGCAATTTTAAATGATTTTGACGTGCAATAGCAGTACTCCATTCAAAATGTCTTGCTCCGGGAATGTGACCGCCACGCCGTGCTGTTATTCTAAGCCCCGTATATTCATCTTCAGTTCGACAATCCCATAGCTGAATGGCTTGCTGTTCAACCTTTTGGCGCAAAGCATCGTATTGAATACGGAATTTTTCAAGCTGACTCAAATCAACTTTTACCGATGTGGACGGTGAGTCAAATTCTTCTATTTCTGATGATGTTGGGTAATCTGCACCAAGCCATGCATGAATACCACCATTGAGTAAACTGACCCGATCAAAGCCTAGACAGTGTAAATTCCAAATTAAACGCCCTGCCCATGCTCCGCCCTCATCGTCATAAACCACCACATGATGATCGGGTGAAATTTTAAGATAATTGGCCAATGCTTGAAGTTCTTGTTCTTCGGGTAAAAGCCCTGTGGCGTTTTCTTCAAGCCGAACCAACTGATTGGGTTTGACATGAATGGCATGTGGAATATGGAGTTGTGTAAAAACCGAGCTTCGGCTTAAATCGACAATACGCAGAAACGCATGTCCAAGATGGGGTAAAAGTTGGTCTGCATTGACCAATAATCCAAAATTAAATATCGGTGCTGTCATAAGATTTTTCGAATTTTAGTTCATCATTAAAATTGATCTTATCACAGCACGTTTGGCGATAATGCTGAATTTCAGGGATTCTTAGCTAAAATTAAAATATCAAAAAATCCCATATTTTCAGATTGTTTTAAGCTGATTTTTCTTCGTCAGCAATATCAAAAACCTGACGTAAATAAGCCAAGAAAGTATCATTATCGGTCATGGTTTTACCCGGACTATCTGAAATTTTTGCCACAGACTGACCATTACACTCAACCAATTTTAATACAATATTGAGCGGCGTTTGCCCCATATCATTGGTCAAATTTGTCCCAATACCAAAACTCACTTGGAAACGGTCTTTAAAATATTGATGCAATGCCCAAGCACGTTCAACATTTAAACCATCACTAAAAGTGAGCATTTTAGTCCGTGTATCAATTTTTAACTTTTTATAATGTTGATAAGCTTTGTCACCCCATACAAATGGGTCACCACTATCATGACGCAAACCATCAAAGAGCTTGGCAAAATACAAATCGAAATCACGTAGGAATGCATCCATACCGACTACATCAGTCAGCGCAATACCCAAATCACCCCGATATTCTTGCACCCATGTTTCAAGCGCAGATTTTTGGAAATCACGTAAACGAACATCGAGTGCTTGGAATGCTTGTAAGAATTCATGCGCCATCGTACCAATTGGATAAATACCCAATTCACGAGCAATCATGACGTTACTCGTACCACGAAACACCGCAGGAACAGCTTCATGGAATGTTTGGATCACATGTTTTTGCCAATCAAGACTATAGCGACGACGAGTACCGAAATCTGAAACCAAGAATGGTGGGTCTTCAGGATTTTGCTCTTGAGCATATTTTTTCAGCAACGCCACTTTGGCTTGTAGGCGATGTTCACCTTCGACAAGCACATCATCCGAACGAATACGACTAAAATAAAGTTCATTGACAATCGCAAGAACAAAAATTTCAAACATCATCGCTTGAACCATTGGACCTTCTACCCAAATGTCCAACCGCCCTTCACTGTCAATACCTGCTTTAATAAAGCGACGTTTGAGTTGAAACAATTCCAAATAATCAACAAAATCACTTTTGATAAAACGTAATTTACGCAGATAAATCAGCTCATCTTCCGCAAATTTCAAGTTGCATAGATGATCAAGCTGTTCGTTTAGATCCGCCAAAATATCAACCAAGGGATAAACCGTATCATCTAAGTTTCGACAACGGAAATGGTAAACACTATCGGCTTGCGGGAATTTGTGTAACACGACTTGTAGCATGGTAAATTTATACAAGTCAGTGTCGAGTAGAGATTGAATAATTGGAGCCATATCTATTTTTGATTTCGCTATGCTTATTTCATTAAAGCATATTTTTTAACAAACAAACCATGTTGTCACTAAATTTAAGAAATTTTAAAGAATCCCTTCTGGTACTCTATTTTATTTGATGAGAATCAATGTCGGTTGGTAGACAAATGCTTGATGTGTTCACAAAAAAATTGTGGTAATTTCATTTTAAACGCTGCACTCTAGGTAAATTAAAATAAATTTCTATTAGCATTTTGTTCAATACTTTTTTACACATGAGCATGATAATAATATGTTAATAAAATGAGAATTTAATATTTTTTTATGCAAAATTGTTGAAATATTATGCATTCTTAATTAACATAGATAATTAAGAAAATTACATTTCTTTACGTAATAGAAATAAAGAAATAATTATAGATTTACCCACCAATAAATGGAAAATAAGTATGGCTAAATTTAACTTAGATGAATTGAATCAAATAGATGGTTTCATTGCTGCTGCACTTGTAGACAGCTCAAGTGGTTTGGCAATGGCAACACTCGGTTCAGGCGTTGATTTAGAACTTGCAGCTGCAGGTAATACAGAAGTGATTCGTGCAAAACGTAAAGTTGCAAAAGCATTGAATCTTAACGATAAAATTGAAGATATTCTGATTACATTGGGCAAGCAATACCACTTGCTTCGTCCACTTGATCGTAATGATGAATTGTTCCTTTACCTTGTACTTGACCGTCAAAAGTCAAACCTTGCAATGGCTCGTCACGAATTAAAAGCATTTGAAAAAGGTCTAGATTTTTCTTAATTTAGCTTGGTTATACAAAAAAAGCTGGCGATGCCAGCTTTTTTCATCTTAGGTTTAAAATTTTCGAAGCCATTCTACTTCTTTTCTATATTCATTTTTGTCGCATATTCAATACCATGCGTATTTAAATATTCTCGTATTAATTGGCGTACAACCTGAGAAGGTTTTAAATCTTGCTGACTGCATAAATTCTCAAAGGCTTGTTTTTTTACAGGATCGATTAAAATTGTCAGTCTCGCCGTCTTATTTTCCATGATGCAAATCCCACACCTAAATTAACATTAAATGATCATATGATTATCATACAAATTTCTCAAGTGCTTCTCTCATCTTAATCTACTCGCATTTGCTATGATTCCAATGCAAAAAAAACATACATTGCAGCGGACAATAATAATCCTTAATTTCTATATGGATTTAATTTTTATCTATATTTTCAATATAAAAAGCGATACTTACATTTAGGTCATACATCAAATGACTTCGCAAAATATAAAGTAGATGTACATCTTTGTTACAATACTTACATTCATCACCTTTTTATTGAAAATCATGCGCGCACTATTACAAAGAGTTCTTGAGGCAAAAGTTGTTGTTGATGGGCAAATCACGGGGCAAATCGAAACAGGGATTTTAGTCTTTTTGGGAATCGGTAAAGAGGATAACTTAGAAAAAGGCAAAAAGCTGATTGATAAAATTCTGAAATATCGTTTTTTTGATGATGAGCAAGGCAAAATGGGCTGGAATGTTAGCCAAGCCAACGGCGGTTTATTATTGGTATCTCAATTTACCTTAATGGCACAAACACAAAAAGGTCTACGCCCCGATTTTGGTTCTGCTATGCCACCAAGTGATGCCCAAGCCTTATACGACCAACTGGTTACTTATGCACAATCACAATTTGGGCATGTACAAACAGGCATTTTCGGTGCAGATATGAAAGTACACTTAGTCAATGATGGTCCAGTAACTTTCAATTTAGAAGTGGAATAACATTTCAAATTAAATCTCAGCGTCTAAAGCAAAAAACCCTCAAATCTGAGGGTTTTTTGCTTTAATCAATACAGTATTAACGTCCAGTTTTATCTTTTAAAAACTGACGTGCAATTTTAATTTTATCTTTAACTGACTTTGGCACTTTTGGTGGAATCAAACGCGCAACTTGGTTAAACCAAACCAATAAGCTGAAATCACCTTCCATTTTGATCGTACCATTTTGCATGCCTGTCATGAATGCAGATGGATCGCCCTTAATTAAGGTTTTAACACCTTGCTCGCTGTTTGCAAATTGCAAAATAAAATCTGCTTTTTGAGCATCACCTGAAACAGTATCAATTTGACCATTATTGACCAAGATTTGACGCGCAACGCCAAGATCTGTTCCGATTTGGATACGGAACTGACGGTCATGGGTCAATTCAATAAATTTTGGACTCGTACGCGCCAATTGTTTCATGCGTAATGCAAGTCCAAGTACCATCAAGTCAAGCGGGTCTGTACTCGCATCAACAATAGGTAGCTTTACAACGGGTATTGAAGAAAGTTTCATGACATTTAAGCCTGTTGTTTTAATTTAAAACTGTGGAATTCAGAAATTGGACACATCCTAGCATATCTTACTATTTTTAAGCCGTAGTTATTTACAAATGTTATTGACCCACTTGTCACTTTATTCAATAGTAAATGATGCATAAAAAAAGGTATATCATTTTGATATACCTTGATATGTCTGATATTAATTTTTTTAGTGTAAAAATAGTCAGTTTTGTCTGTCATATTTGTGCAGATTGAAGATGTTTTAATAATCAAAATTATACATTATTCGTCTTCATAAACGGGAGTGTGTTCAATATATTGGCGGCGCGCTAAAGCTTTTTGCGCTCGACTATCTGCACCCAATAAAAATGCAGTTAGTCCGATCATTGCTAAGCTGATTGCACTCAAATAACTGTACGTGAGTGACAGATCCAAAGCATTTTGAATACCATAACGTATCGCTTCCAAAATACCCCAGAACAACATACCTGCAAGCATAAACCCTAACCAATGACGGTAAGGGGAAAAGAAAACAGTGATCAACGCTGCTGCGATGAGACCAAATCCAATCATCGATGCAAAAGTCGCTGTTACCATAAAAACCTCCGTCAAAATCAAAAATGCCGAACCACATTTAAATCCTGTTTCACAACAATCAAGCACGCTTATATTTAATCTTTTCTGCATGCTTATCATGAGCCTTGAAATGCATTATGGAGATTTTTTTAGAGAAGGAAAGCCCTCTTTCCATCTACAACGACACACACTGACGCAACATTGCTTTGTCATTACATTTTTATTTTGAGCGTTTCCCTGAGAGCCTATTCAGTATCAATTCTTGCGTGTCATTACAAAAAAATACTCTTATTTTTTTGTCTCACACATCTTTTTTTATTGAATGGTTTTACTTTAATCAATCTATTTTTTGCTATACGAAAAGCACTTCAATCTTTCTCATTTATCAATAAAAAAGCGACTCGAAAGTCGCTTCTTTTGTCATCATTTTATCATCATTAAGCGCGATACAAATCTTTGTCATGTACGCCCAATAAATACAAAACACCATCTAAACCCACGCTTGAAATAGCTTGGTTGGCATTTTGACGAACTAAAGGTTTTGCACGAAATGCGACACCTAAACCTGCAATTGAAAGCATGGGTAAATCATTTGCACCATCGCCAACAGCAATGGCTTGTTCAGGTGAAATATTCATTTCATTGGCAATTTGCTGTAATAGAAGTGCTTTACGTGCGCCATCGACAATGTGCCCTTTGACCTCACCTGTGACCATGCCATTTTCAACATCTAAAATGTTGGCATGTACTTCATCAATGCCCAGTTTTGCTTGTAAATATTCAGCAAAATATTGGAAACCACCTGACAGAATGGCTGTGCGGTAACCCAGTGATTTTAGCGTTGAAATCAGACGTTCTGCGCCTTCTGTCACCGTTAAGCGTTCTGCAATTTTAGGCAATACAGAGGCATCCATACCTTTAAGCAGTGCAACACGTGCACGGAAACTACTTTGAAAATCTAACTCGCCTTGCATTGCACGTTCAGTAATTTCAGCGACTTGCTCCCCTACTCCTGCTTCAATAGCAAGTTCATCAATCACCTCTTGCTCAATAAGAGTTGAGTCCATATCAAAACAAACCAAACGACGGTTACGGCGATACGCATTGTCTTCTTGCACAGCAACATCAATGCTGAGTTCAGTAGAAAGGCGTAAACATGCTGCTCGCATGGCTTGAGCATCAAGCATTTGCCCTTTT
>CAXYZD010000095.1:0-9426 GCA_964293455.1 uncultured Acinetobacter sp.
TTGAGTTGAATCTGACTCGGTGTATGCAATGCCGCCAAGTGCATGAGAGATTCCTGATCGTTAAGTTAATGCATTATACAGAGATTCATTTCCAATAGCAGATGAAGTTTTCACCATTTAAGATCAATAAAAATAAGTCACATATATTTCAATAGGATAAATTAAATATCATTTTATTTTTTCGCTTTTATATCATAAAAACTCAGTAGAATGAACACATCATTGCATCGACCAAACACTGATCTATCATGAAAGCAAGGAGTATGAGCCAAAATACTCCTTTCAATCTAATTCTGCTTCGCCAATTTAAGCCTAGACGAATGATGAACGTGATTGATCAATACAGAAGCTATTCAATTGAGTGCATTAATTTTTAGAACTTAACGCAATGCACCGATATAGTGATGTGAAACTTGCGCCTGATATTCTTCCTCAGTGACTTCTGTTGGCGCAGCTGATTCAGACAATACGTCTAAATTCACGATATTTTGAACAGCATGATTTTGAATAACATCACCATGAATAATATCATCTTGAAAAGAACCATTTTGGTCTTGCTGATAAATCTGACTTTCTTTGAAAATTAGGGCTTGTAAACGAGTAATTAAGCGATCCAATTCTTCATCTTGTAACAGGGCTGCATGTTGAATGATATAGCCTGCATAAGCCTTATTTTCCACTAAATACATGACATCAATCATTCGCCCTGCCACACGGCGCATACGAGCATACATGAGTGTTCCAATCGAAAATGCATCTGAATGCGCCATGAATCCTGTATTGGTTATATTTTGAGTCGCATCTTGAATTGTATTTTGCATATCATCCCCCAAAGATTTAATTTTAAATTCAAGCAGAATAAAAAATCAGCTTGATAAAATACAATGATCATTCAAGCAATTTGTGTACCAATCTTTTTAGGAAAATAAACATGAATCAATTAAAAACTAACATCATCATTCCCAATAAAAAAACAAGCCCAAATGAGCTTGTTTTTATGATGTACTCAATCTATTAAGAAAATCTGTGCATGGTTGATGCTCAAATTTTGTGGACGTTTTAACCCATTGGAAAATTGCGCGCCATATGCCTCATGATTTCGTGACGCTCATCAATCATTTTATCATCTTTTTCAATCATGACTGGTGCATCTTCATGATACAAATTATCCAACCCCATCGCTTGCTGTAAGCGATCAACATAACGACATAACTCAGTATCTTTCGTTTGCAATGCCAAATCCATCGTATATTGTGCATAACTTGAATTATGCATAAAGTAAGCGACATCAATTACACGACCATTTACACGCCGTAAACGGGTATAAAATAATGTTGCGATTGAAAAGATATCTTCGTTGTTTGCTTGTTGTAATACCATTTACTTTTCTTCCATGAAATTATTAAAATATTTGTTTTAAAATAAACGAGATAAGTATACACAAGCATAAAAAATTGTGTGATTTTTGATTCAAATTTTTGTCCTTTTTTTGAATATACTTACATCAAATTCATCTTTTTCCACAATTTAAAACCTTTCATTTATAAAATACGCTAAAATGGTCGATTGTTTTTTTTGCTCCTGGAAATTTTCATGAATTCAAAACCACGTCTTTCTACATATTGGGTCACCTGTGCAGATGGACTAGAAACCTTACTGCAAGAAGAAATTCAAGGTTTAGGGATTCAAGACATTGAAAAATTTCCTGGGCGTTTAATCTTTAAAGGCAAACTTGAAGATGCATACTGTGTATGTATGTGGTCACGTCTTGCCTCTCGTGTACTTACTCCAATTCATGTGCATGAACTTGATTTTACACATGATGCTCGTGACGTTGCTGAAGAGCTTTACGAAGGCGCAATGAACTTTGATTGGTCACTTATTTTTGCTCCACAAAGTACTTTTGCAGTGCGCTTACACATTGAACGTGACATTAAGGTCAATTCACAATTTGCAACTTTGCGTGTTAAAGACGGTATCGTCGACTCGTTTATGGAAGCTGTGGGCAAACGTCCAAGTATTGACATTAAACAACCTGAAATTACCATTTATGCGCTTGCGGGTAAAACTGAACACACGTATTGCTTAGATTTATCGGGTGATTCACTGCATAAACGTGGCTACCGTCACTACATGACCGATGCACCGATCAAAGAAAACCTTGCTGCTGCTATCTTGCAAAAAGCAGGCGTAAAAGAACGTAATCCTGACATTATTTTAGATCCAATGTGTGGTTCAGGTACGTTTATTATTGAATCATTAATGATTTTAACGGATCGTGCACCAGGTCTTGTACGCCGTTTTGGTTTCAGTGGTTGGCATGGTCATGACCATGAACTTTGGATGTCTATTAAAAATGAAGCCGCTGAGCGTCATCAACATGCCCTCACGCAAACTCTTCCACAGTTTTATGCATATGATGCAGACTGGGAAGCAGTAAAAGCGACAAAACAGAATATTATTGCAGCTGGTTTCGAATCTGTACTTGATCAAATTAAAATTGAAGAACGTACTCTAGCTGATTGGCCTGATTTCCAAGCTGAAGGCAAAACTGCGGTGATTGTCACCAACCCACCGTATGGTGAGCGTTTAGGTGAAAAAGCCTCAAACCGCGCATTGTATTTAGGACTTTCTTCACTTTTACAGAAAAACTTCCCAAATCAATATGCTGCAGTTATTGCTGCTGCGGTTGAGCAAGCAGATGTTCTCGCATTTAACGATCCACAAATTTTACGTTTGATGAATGGTAAACTGCCAATTTACATCCGTTTTGGTACGATTAAACCTGCAACTGTTAATCGTCCATTTTTAGCTGACTGGCAGCCGCAACAATTTGAAGAAATTGAAGGCGCTGTTGAATTTGCTAACCGTTTACAAAAAAATATGCAAACATTGAAAAAATGGGCTGTCAAAGAAAATATTTATTGTTTGCGCCTATATGATGCTGATTTACCAGATTTTAATGTCGCTGTCGATTTATACGGTGATCGTCTACATGTTCAAGAATATGCACCACCTAAAACTATTGATCCTGAAAAAGCTAAAAAGCGTTTCAATTTAGGATTGCAAGCGATTCGTGCCGTAACAGGTTTAGGACGTGATGCTATATTTATCAAAACACGTGCACGCCAAGAAGGTAAAACACAGTATGCCAAGCAAAGTACTGCATCTAAGCGTTTTATTGTGCAAGAAGGTAAAGCAAAATTTTTAGTCAACTTAACTGATTATTTGGATACAGGTTTATTCCTCGATCACCGTCAAATGCGTTTACGTATTGCCGCTGAAGCGAAAGGCAAACACGTCTTAAATATGTATAGCTACACATCAACAGCAAGCGTACATGCTGCTTTAGGTGGCGCATTAAGCACAACAAGTGTCGATTTATCGAATACTTACCTAAATTGGTCGAAAGAAAACTTTGTCTTGAATGGTTTGACGGTAGATCATGTTGATCAACAACATCAATTCTTCGCAAGTGACTGTTTTGAATGGTTAAAAGAAGGTCATGAACAATATGAATTGATCTTCATTGATCCACCAACATTCTCAAACTCGAAAAAGTTTTACGGTACATTTGATATACAACGTGACCACAACTCATTGTTAAAACGTGCAATGAATCGTTTAACCACAGATGGCACTTTGTATTTCTCAAATAACTACCGTAGTTTTGAGATGGATGAAGAAGTTCAAGCCATGTTCAATGTTGAAGAAATTAGCAATGAAACCATTGGTTTAGACTTTAAACGTAATACCAAAATTCACCGTGCTTGGAAAATCACCCATCACCCAGTGTAACAATCTCACATAATATGATATAAAAAACCGATTCAAGGCATTGTTCTTGAATCGGTTTTTTTAACTGTTTATCTTTATCTAACGGTTAATAATATCACCAGCATCAATTTCACGCCCAATATAAACGGTCGTTCTGTCTTTTGTCGTGATGGTTACGTTATGACGTTGGTACGGATTATATCCCTCTTCAACAAGATTATAGCGTTCATATGGTCGAACATACTGATCATTTGGTTTACTTGAATCTCTATCTTTCTTTTTCCACTCATAATCGGTTAAAACTGTCGAATAAATTTCATTTTTCTTTGCAACATCTGCAAGTTTAGCCGCCATTTCACTCTGTGTACTATTTTGTTCATCAATCGGTTGCTGAGCATCTTGTCTCACGGCGCTAATAATAATTGGGGTAAGTTTTGCTACACTATCATATTGTTCTGAAAGGCTTTGATCATCTAACTTTTTAGCAAATAATAATGTTGAGCTACTGA
This sequence comes from uncultured Acinetobacter sp., assembly GCA_964293455.1. Classification (GTDB taxonomy): domain Bacteria; phylum Pseudomonadota; class Gammaproteobacteria; order Pseudomonadales; family Moraxellaceae; genus Acinetobacter. The sequence continues at coordinate 4,287 of CAXYZD010000095.1, forward strand.
CCATCAATATGGCTATCAATAGACGTGTATAACTGAATTTATTTATCCCTATGATCATCATGATCAACCTTCTACTTTTTATTTTTCCTGTATAAAAAACTATCAATTCTTACTTTATCTTGCAATGACACGAATCAACAATCCGATAATAGGTATGCATTACAATATTTGAAATTATTTTAAGAATAAATCACCACGCCCCCTCTTTATTTCAGACCATAAAAAAACCTAGCCGAAGCTAGGTTTTTTTATTTAGAACATTGATTGAATGTGAATTAAACTTAACTCAATTTCAGCTTCGTGAAGTTTAATTTACCATCTTCAGCACCAATCAAAATGGTATCGCCTGCGGTAAAATCACCAGCCAAAATTTTCTGAGCCAATGTATTTTCAACCTGTTGTTGAATCGCACGTTTCAATGGACGCGCACCATACACAGGATCAAAACCAGCATCAATCAGAATATCAAAAGCTTGATCATCTATACGTAAACCAATATCACGTTCAGCTAAACGAGTACGTAAACGTTCTAACTGAATATCCGCAATACCACGAATCTGCGATTTTTTCAGCGTATGGAATACCACCAATTCATCAATACGGTTGATAAACTCAGGGCGGAAATGCTGTGAAACAGCATTCAATACCACTTCACGTATTTCAGTATCGCTTGCACTGTCGCCTAACTCACGAACATCATTCGAACCCAAGTTCGATGTCATCACAATGACTGTGTTTTTAAAGTCAATCAAACGACCTTGTGAATCCGTTAAGCGACCATCATCCAACACTTGTAGCAAGATATTGAATACATCAGGATGCGCTTTTTCCACTTCATCAAATAACACAATGCTATAGGGTTTACGGCGTACAGCTTCAGTTAAAACACCGCCTTCTTCATAACCTACATAACCAGGAGGCGCACCGACCAAGCGACTCACTGAGTGTTTTTCCATAAATTCTGACATATCAATACGAATAATCGCATCATCACTGTCAAATAGGAAATTACCCAACGCTTTGGTCAATTCAGTTTTACCCACACCTGTTGGTCCAAGGAACAAGAATGAACCACTTGGACGATTCGGATCAGATAATCCCGCACGAGAACGACGTACCGCATTCGATACAGCAACTACAGCTTCATCTTGACCAACCACACGGTTATGTAAGAACGACTCCATTTGCAGTAACTTCTCACGCTCACCTTGTAGCATTTTCGATACAGGGATACCCGTTGCTGCACTCACCACTTCCGCAATTTCATTCTCAGTAACTTTGGTACGAATCAGTTTTGGCTCTTCATTGACTTCCGCAACTTCTTCTTCATTCAAGCGTTTTTGCAATTCAGGAATCACGCCATATTGCAAACGACTTGCTTCTGCCAAATCACCTTCACGTTGTGCCTTTTCAAAGGCAGTACGTGCTTTATCCAACTCTTTCTGTGCTTGGTTTGTGCCATCAACTAAACGTTTTTCAGCAATCCATACTTCTTCCAAATCACTGTATTCTTTTTGAACCTCAGCAATTTGTTTCTCAAGATGTTCAACTTCAGCCTTACTGACCGAATCAGCATCTTTTTTCACCGCTTCTAACTGCATTTTAAGCTGAATCAAACGACGATCCAAACGATCTAATGGCTCAGGTTTAGAGTCAATTTCCATTTTGATCCGTGAAGCAGCTTCATCAATCAGATCAATCGCTTTATCGGGCAACTGACGATCTGTGATGTAACGATGCGACATTTTCGCTGCTGCAATAATCGCAGAATCAAGAATTTGTACACCATGATGCGTTGCATACTTGTCTTTTAAACCACGTAAGATCGCAATAGTATCTTCAACACTTGGCTCATCGACCAATACTTTTTGGAAACGACGTTCTAAAGCTGCATCTTTTTCAATATATTGGCGATATTCATCGAGTGTTGTCGCACCGACACAGCGCAACTCACCACGTGCCAATGCAGGTTTGAGCATATTACCCGCATCCATTGCACCATCACCTTTACCTGCACCAACGAGTGTATGTAACTCATCAATAAATAGGATGATTTGACCATCATATTTGGACAGGTCTTTGAGCACGGCTTTTAGACGTTCTTCAAACTCACCACGGTATTTTGCACCTGCGAGTAATGAACCTAAGTCAAGTGAGAGTACACGTTTACCTTTTAAACTCTCAGGCACTTCACCATTGACAATACGTTGCGCCAAACCTTCAACAATCGCAGTTTTACCCACACCCGGCTCACCAATGAGTACAGGGTTATTTTTGGTACGGCGTGACAATACTTGAATGGTACGGCGAATTTCTTCATCACGCCCAATCACAGGGTCAAGCTTGCCTGACAATGCACGTTCAGTTAGATCGACTGTATATTTATTTAACGAGTCACGTTGATCTTCATGGTTATTCGCCATAACTTGTTCACCCCCTCGAATATTTTCAATTGCTTTGCGCAGTTTGTCTGTTGTAACACCCACTCCGCTCAATAATGTTTTGGTTGTACCTGTTTCAGCGAGTGCTAAAATCACCCAATCTGTCGATAAAAATTCATCGCCTGCTTTTTGTGCATAGCTATCTGCTAAATTGAGTGCACGAACCGCTTCAGGATTTAAATTGATATCACCCGTTGGATTACTGAGTATTGCTGCATCATTTAAGGCTTGCTGCAAACGTGTTTTTAGCTCAGGTAAGTTTGCACCCGACTGTTGTAATAAGCTTAAATTGGATGCTTCTTCTAACAATGCAGAAAGTATATGAATACCCTCAATGGCAGTATGATCCTTACCCATTGCCAAAGATTGTGCATCCGATAACGCTTGCTGTAGACGGTTTGTAAATTTTTCAAATCTCATTTTTGTTATTCCTCACAACATATTCAGTTCTTAACTCATATATGGGAACATTTGCTGACTTTTCAAGTAAAAAATAGCAAATAAATTTAACAAATATATTTTACTTTCAATATCTTACAAATAAATTAAAATAGACTTTAGCTATAATATGCGCCCTCATTAATGCTTTTTCAAGTCTGTATTTTAGAAAAAATGTAGATATATTTTAACGCTTTGCCCTTATAACAATATGCGCTAAAACTAGAAATTATTGATCATTTTTAACACAAAAAATATTCAACTCAAATCAATACTTTTTGATCAAGAATATTTCTAAGATGTGTTGATGAATAGGCAGAAGCAGATGAATTTTGTAGTGAGATATATCGTGAGATGATTTTTTACACGGGTGAATGAGAGATATAAACGAACAGTATTTCAGACCGATGATATGATTTCTATGCCCTGATTTAAACGTCTTGATCAACAAGCGATTTTATTGATCAAGCTAAAAACTATACTTCTGATTTGGTCGCAGAACTTTGCGAAACAGCACTGTTCGGTGCAACACTTTTAGTAATCCACACATTACCACCAATAATTGCCCCTTGACCAATAGTAATCCGCCCTAAAATCGTCGCTCCAGCATAGATCACTACGTTATCCTCTACAATCGGATGACGTGCATATTCTTTTTGTAAATGTCCATTTTCATCCACCTCAAAGCGTTTTGCACCCAATGTCACAGCCTGATAAATCCGCACATTTTTACCAATAATACAAGTTTCACCAATCACAACACCCGTACCATGATCAATAAAAAAACCTTGATCGATCTGAGCACCGGGATGAATATCAATCCCTGTTTTTGAATGTGCAAGTTCAGCAATTAAACGTGCCAATAAAGATAAATCTTGTTTATAAAATTCATGTGCAACCCGATGATAAATAATGGCTAAGATACCCGGATAGCACAAAAGAACTTCATCGACACTACGAGCCGCTGGATCACCCTCAAATGCAGCAATGACATCTGTATCTAAAAGACGACGTAATGTAGGCAATTGTTCAGCAAAATTTTCAACAATACTTTGTGCTACCTGTATGCTTTCTTCAAGATTACCTAAATTTTTCCGATACTTATGATCATAAGTTAAATTTAAACGCACTTGTTCTTGCAAAGCGTATAAAGTTTTTTCAAGCGTGTGTGCAATATAGTAATTTTCACTTTGTTGGCGTAAATCATGGGGACCTAAACGCATTGGAAATAAAATTCCGCACAGATCATTCATAATTTTTTTAATTTCTTCTTTTGATGGTAACTCTCGTCCACCAAAATCTTTGAGGCTTTTTTGTTTTGTGCGCCATTCGTTACGTGCTGTCTGTAACTCATTGACAATATTATTAATATCCCATTGACCCATACGTTTACCTATCAGTTTATGTATCACAGAAATCAGTTATACCTACGACTGAATCATATGCATTATTCAAGTTCTTTGTGCAAATAGTATTTTATCTGCATAATTTTGGATAACCATTATTAAGATATCGTTATATCAATTTTAGAATAAAACAATACTGTCAACAACGAGATACCATTTGCAATTTTAAGAATAAGCAAAGCTATTTTTATTCATTTTAAGAATATAAAAAATCATTATATTTAATCTCAACTTCTCAAATATTTTAAAGTACAGCCCTGCTGTAACAAAAATCAAAGGTGTTGATATGAACAGTTTAAATACATTACACACTGCCTCTTCGGCACAAAATGCATTATCAACACAAGATATCGATCAAATTTTTAACGATTCAAAACAACGTGTTGAAGAACATTATTTAGAATTTACTGGTACAGTACTCCCACAAGAAGCATGGGCATTGTTTCAAGCAGGTGAAGTCGTCATTGTGGATGTCCGTACCTATGAAGAACGGAAATTTGTCGGTTATGTCGAAGACACGATACATATTCCTTGGGCAACAGGGACAGCACTAAATCGTAACCCGCGCTTTGCCAAAGAGCTTGAAACAAAAGTCGGTAAAGACAAAATTATTTTACTTTTATGTCGTAGCGGTAAGCGCTCTGCTGCTGCTGCCAATGTCGCTTTCAATGCTGGCTTTGAGAATATTTATAATATTGATCAAGGCTTTGAAGGTGATCTCGATGAAAATAATCATCGTGGTTCATTTAACGGTTGGCGTTTTCACGGACTGCCTTGGCGTCAGGAATAAGGTGAATCCCAAAATAAGACTTTTACTTTATTTCTTATCTCATTGTTAAGTTTTATGAATAATTC
>CAXYZD010000096.1:0-9414 GCA_964293455.1 uncultured Acinetobacter sp.
AGGCAGATGCCTGATAGGATAAGAGTTCTGTGAAATTTGTCGTGTACAGAGAAAGAAACATTATTGCACCCTGAAACGGGTGTTTTAACGCCATTTTTAACCAAAGAGTTTGTACCAGCTTTGCGTAGCTAAAAATAAATCATTTCAAAGTGTCAATCTAAGCTTGGATCGTACTTACGCATGATTCAACGAATTAAAATTATATGGATGTTTTATCAATGGGTATTTTTTCAAAAAAATTAAAACCGAGTCAAAAATCCTATGCTGTGGTTACAGGCGCAGGTAGTGGTATTGGGCGTAGCTTTGTAATGGAATTGGCAAAGCGTGGTGGCTCAGTCGTTTGCGCGGACATTAACCTTGAGGCTGCGCAAGAAACTGTACAACTCATTGAATCACAAACTTCAGGCAAAGGTTTTGCTGTGAAATGTGATGTGACCGATAAAACCCAAGTTGAAGCTTTATCTAATCAAGCTGAAATTCTAATGAATCATCCTGTAAGTTTAATTATTAACAATGCGGGTGTTGGTTTAGGTGGGCGTTTTGAAGATGTTTCTTTAGATGATTGGCAATGGTGTGTGAACATTAATTTATGGGGCGTGATTTATGGTTGCCACTACTTTGTTCCAAAATTTCAAAAACAAGGTTATGGCGCAATCATCAATGTTGCATCTGCTGCAGGTTATACCGCGGCACCTGAAATGACGGCATATAACGTAACTAAATCCAGTGTTTTGGCACTGTCCGAAACACTCTCTGCTGAGCTGCGTAAAGATAAAATTAGTGTCAATGTTTTGTGTCCAACATTGGTACCGACCAATATTATGAAAAATGGTCGTTTACCAAAACAATATGCAGGGCTAGCAGATGATTTATTGATGAATCATGCATTTACAACCAGTGATCAAGTCGTAATTAAGACTTTAAATAATTTGGATGCAGGGAAGTTATATACCATTCCACAACCTGATGCGAAATTATTCTGGGTATTGAAACGTGCTTCTCCAGCGTTGTATACCAAAATGTTAGGCATTGGTTATCCACTCTTTAATAAGTTTGTGAAATAACTTTTTAGCCATTTAAATTTGAACTGATATGAGTTCAATACAACAAAAATTTAGTTGAAGTGTTTTAGAGTGAAAGAATGATGAATAATGAAAAATTAGATGTAGCAACAGAAGATAAAGTTGAAAATAAGCTAATTTCTGAAACTAAGACAGAACAAGTGACTGTTACAAAAACGGCAAAAGACACTGTAAGTAAAGCTGAAACAAAAGCAGGGATAAATGTAGAAGAAAAAACTAAAGTTACTCAGCGAGTAGAATCTTCTGAACAAAAAGAATCTATAGAAAAAAAGGCTGAAATTGTTGCGAAAAAAACAGTTGTACCTAAAGTAGAAATGCCAGTGCATGTTTATGACACGATTGTTGTTGGTGCTGGGATTTCAGGCATTGCGGCTGCTTATCAGATGAATAAAGCGGGTTATCACGATTATATCGTATTGGAAAAAGCCAGCCGTGTCGGTGGTACATGGCGTGATAATAATTACCCAGGTTGTGGTTGTGATGTGCCGTCAGCGGTCTATTCATTTTCTTTTTCGCCGAGCCATAAGTGGAGCCATTTATTCGCTAAGCAACCAGAAATTTTAAATTATTTAGAAGAAGTGGCTGCGAAATTTGATCTAAATAAAAACATTGAATTTAATAATGAATTGATCAGTGCGAAATGGGATGAGTCTAAAAATATTTGGAATCTTGAAACATCAAAAGGGTCTTATCAAGCGAAAACAGTGGTGTTTACAACGGGTCCAATCACTGAACCATCAATGCCGAAAATTAAAGGCATTGAAACTTTTAAAGGTGAAATGTTCCATTCAGCACGTTGGAATCATGACTATGATTTAACTGGTAAGCGTATTGCAGTGATTGGAACAGGTGCATCTGCAATTCAGTTTGTCCCACAAGTTCAGCCATTGGCAAAAGAATTATTGGTATTTCAGCGTACTGCGCCGTGGGTATTACCAAAAGCAGATATGGATTTAAACGATACTGCCAAAGGTTTAATTAATAAGTTTCCAGTGATTCAAGAAACTTGGCGTAAGAGTATTGTCCAAATTCTCAATGGCATTAACTTTGGTTTACGTCATCCTAAAGTTTTAAAACCTGTGAATTTTTTAAGCCGTCAATTGTTACGTTTACAAATTACGGATGATAAACTTCGCCAAGATGTTACGCCAAATTTTGATATCGGTTGTAAGCGTCTATTGTTCGCAAACAATTATTACCCAGCTTTGCAACAAGATAATGTTAATTTGATTCCACATGGTCTCGTTGAAATTGATGGTAATACTGTGATTGCAGCAAATGGTGAACGTCATGAGGTTGATGTGATCATTTTAGGTACTGGTTTTGAGGTTTCTCATCCACCGATTGGTAAGCGTGTGACAGACTCTACAGGTCAAATTTTGGCAGAACGTTGGAAAGACAGCTCGCCAGAAGCGTATTTGGGTGCAAGCATTGAAAAAGTTCCAAATGCTTTTCTCGTTTTGGGGCCAAATATTTTGGTTTATGATTCATTTATTGGAATCGCAGAAGCACAAGTTGGCTATATTGTCGATGCTTTATTGAAAATGCGTGATCAGAAATTTACGCGATTTGAGATCAAGCGTGATGTGGTTCGTTATCATAATATTAAAGTACAAAAACATTTAAAAACGACAGTGTTTAATGCAGGCGGTTGTAAGTCGTATTATTTAGATGCAAACGGTCGTAACTTTGCTGCTTGGCCGTGGTCTTTGGCTGAGTTGAAGAAACGTTTAAAAGCAATGGATTTAAAAGATTATGATATTGCATCATAAAAGCTAATTGATTTCATAAAAACCTCTGAAATGATTCAGAGGTTTTTTTATTTTTGTTGATGTAATTTGAAAATAATCCATTCAGCAATCAGTAAATTAATGCTCCAACCGAGCCACGCTTCAAGTTGATAAATATGCACAGGTGTTAAAAAGTCGAAATAGGGTTGAAGTTCATAAAGTAGTATTTTCCACGATCTTAAACTCAAGGCTGAAAGACTTAAAGCAAAACTGCGAATCATCCAATCTCGATGCTGTAACCATTTTTTTTGTCGTGCTTTTTGTACTGCGGTGAATGTTGTAAAACCCCACAATAGGCTCAAAATGATAAAGCACAATTGTGTCATCCATCCTCCTGCCGCAGAGAGTGCAAGAACAAAACCGCTTGGTAAGGCAAAGCCTAAAAGCACGGAAATATATAGGTAACCACTGAATTTATGGATTTTTGGATGGGTTCTTCGAAAAATTGCAAAAAATTGAGTGAATCCTGCAATTAATAAAAAGCTACTTGCTATGACATGGATTTGAAAGGCCAAACGCCACGGTTGAGTCTGTACCACATCTTGTTTGAGGAGTAGAAAATTGCAGTCATCTTGCCATGGAAAGTATTGTAGACAAATCTCAACCATGAGGTAACATAGATATAAATAGGGCAGTAAAAGTACAATACCAACCCAATAAGGCTGTATCTTCTTTACTGTGTGATGTATATGCATGTGGTTAGTCGTTATCTTTATGGGCGCATGATGACAGGAAAATTATAATGAAGAAAAAATATCAAATCTATGCTTTATCTTGCATGAGCTTGTTGTTTTCGAGTATGGCGACTGCGGAGGATATTAAGCAGTTTCAGCGTTCTTGGACAGGTTTATACGATGAGCGAAAAATATCTGTTTTTATTCAATCTATTGATCAAAAACAAGTGAAAGGCTATAGCTTGCTTGGCGCAAATAAGCAGAATTTTAGTGGTGCAGTCAAGGCAACATCAAAAGGTTATAAAGTCACAGCAGTTGAAAGTGGCGCTAAAAATAGTAGTGGTACTTTTATTTTTACCTTAAATAATCAGCAACCGAATCTGATTGATGTTAGTTGGGAGTCTGCTACAGGACAAGTGAAGCCAAAATATTTTGATTTAAAGCCGCAACAATGTCGTTATCAAAAAAATGTAGGGGATTATCCCGATGCATCTCAACGATTATTGAAAGATGCTGATTTACAGATGTCACCTGAAGCATTGGATTATATGCGAAATGAAATTTATGCCCGTCATGGTTATTCTTTTACCAATAAAGAATGGGCACAGACTTTTGCAAATTTAGAATGGTATATGCCATGTAGTACCAATGTGGATGCTCAATTGACGAGTATTGAAAAGACTAATATTGATCGTATAAAGAAAATTCAGCCATATATGTCGAAAATGGAGTGGGGACGTTAAGTTCCTCATAAATAGTTTAATGTGGATTTAACTTAAAATTGAGCATATAGAATGAAATTTTTATCTAAACTATTAATGTTAAATGTTTTGTTTGTATTTTCTATTTCCAATGGTTTTGCTACTGAACCTAAAGCTCAAGAGATTATTGGTCAATTGATCAATTTAGATGATTCACAGGCGACACCTGCAAAAGCTATTTTGATTGATCATACACAAGCTATAACTTTACGTTCAGGTGAGCGTGCTTATTTATCGGGCGTTTCTTTTGAAAATGCAGGGCGTAATTTTTGGGCGGGATATATTTTAACAAGACCGACATTAAAACAGTCAAAAATCTTGGCTGATTTCGGTGGTCAATCAAACACCTTTAAAGTGTATTCGGCATTGAGTCAAACCCAACCTGTACAATTGGTTGCAATAGAATCGGCAGGTTCAGGGCAAGGTACGTTGAGTAGCACTGTGGACTTAGTTTATTTTGATGGGTGGAATGCAAAAGTGATCGCTACAGTAAATTCTAGCGATGATCCCGGTCGCTATAATGAGCAACTTGGTGAGGAAGATTGCCGAACGGGTGAAATAGTTGAAGGAAAAATTGATGTTTTACTAGCACATAAAGAAGTGATTAAGACGGTTCAATCATCTAATGCATGTAAAAATGCTAAAAAGACAACGAAGACCGAAAAAATTAAAATATCAATGCCATGATTTATTAAATATTTGATCAATAAAAAGAACTTTTATAGGAAAGTGCTTTTTTATTGGAACTAGGTTAAATCGCTTGCGTACTCTCAATCAACCAAGTCAAAACATCACCTTGTAAATGCGGTGCTAATTGTTCACGCACCATTTGATGATATTGATTGAGCCATATTTTTTCATCATTATTCATTAACGTGAGGTCAATACATTGTGTAGAGATCGGGCAAAGGGTCAAGGTTTCAAATTCTAAAAATTCGCCATAGGTTGAATCTACAAACTTTTTAGTTTGATTGACCACTAGGTTTTCAATTCGAATGCCATATTTTCCTTCGTGATATAAACCTGGTTCATTGGATGTGATCATGCCTTCACGCATTTTTGTTTGTGGTAGGGTGGGTGCATAGTATGAAATGACTTGTGGTCCTTCATGCACATTCAGAGCAAAACCGACGCCGTGACCTGTGCCATGGCGATAATCAAGTCCGTATTTCCATAGAGTTTGACGAGTAATCGCATCGAGTAAAGGTGAAGCAATGCCTTCAGGGAATATCGTTTGTGCAAGTGCAATATGGCATTTTAGAACAAGGGTATAATCACGTTTTTGCTCGGTGCTTGGCGTACCAATTGGAATAACTCGGGTAATATCTGTTGTGCCATCATGATATTGTGCACCTGAATCAATCAGTAATAAACCATCACCTTGAATTTGGCTATAACTGTCTTTGGTCGCACGGTAGTGTGGCAAAGCACCATTGGCATTGAAGCCTGCAATGGTTGAAAAACTTAAACCGATAAAGCCCGCTTGCTTTGCACGAAAGGCTGTAATTTTTTCATCAATGGTCAGTTCATTGATGGGGTGATTTTGTGAAAGCGCCGTTTCTAACCAATGAAAGAAATGACATAACGCAACGCCATCTTTAGTCATGGTATTGCGAATGTGTGCAATTTCAGTGGCGTGTTTGCGTGATTTAAATAAAGTACTAGGGTTGATGTCTTGTACAAGTTGATTATTCTTTTGAATACTTTGTGCATGTAAAATAGACACTTTAGCAGGATCAATTAAGACCTGTTGTTGTGAGAGTTGGCTTAAAAAGATTTCGGTTTGTGTATAAGGTGAAATTTCAATTTGATCTTGCGCTAAAAATTGGTATAGTTCTTTGGAAAGTTTTATATCATCAATAAAAAGAATAGTACGTGAAGTGTCTATAAATAAATGTGCAAGAAAAACAGGATTATATTCTACATCTTGTCCACGACAGTTCATAATCCACGCAATATCATCAAGTGCTGAAATGAAATGTGCTGATGCATTTTTTGTATTTAATGTTGAGCGAATGAGCGATATTTTTTCTAAACGGCTTTGTGCATTTAAACCTTCTGCCATTTGCCAAATTGCCTCTTGTGGTAAAGCGGGGCGATCTGTCCAAATTTCATTGATGAGGTCAAGATTGGTTTGAATTGTAAATTGGTGCTGTTGAGCGATTTGATTCAGCGCCTCAAATTGTTGAACTGAAAGTGTTTGTCCATTGACTGAGATATTGGCGTGTTCAGGTAGACTTTGAGAAAGCCAAGCCAAATGTGTCGATGCTGGCTCAGTAGTTTGTTTTTGTAAAACAAAACCTGTATTTTTGAGTTGTTGTTCAGCTTGCACCCAATAACGACCATCGACCCAAAGCCCAGCAAAATTTTGGGTAATGACAATTGTCCCTACTGAACCTGTAAAGCCTGTGAGCCATAAGCGTACTTGCCAATACTCAGGTAAATACTCCGACATGTGTGGATCTGCACTCATGGCAATAAAAGCATCAACATGGTGCTGTTGCATCTGTATTCTTAAGTCATTCAGACGTTGTTGGGCAATCATCGGATTCATGGTTTTACACTTAATTTTATTGAGATTATATTTTTAACTTAGCATAAAAAAACCACCCAAAAGGGTGGTTTCCTGTTCAGTCTAAACGCGTAACGAATTAACGTTGAATATCGCGTTGAGTTTCGCCAGTATAAAGCTGACGAGGACGACCGATTTTGTAAGCTGTGCTGTGCATTTCTAACCAGTGGCTGATCCAACCAACAGTACGTGCAAGCGCGAAGATTACAGTAAACATTGCAGTCGGGATACCAATCGCTTTAAGGATGATACCTGAGTAGAAGTCTACGTTAGGGTATAAGTTACGTTTGATGAAGTATTCATCAGAAAGTGCAATGCGTTCAAGTTCCATAGCAAGTTCAAGCTGTGGATCGTTGATACCAAGTGCAGTTAACACTTCGTCACAAGTTTCTTTCATTACTTTCGCACGTGGATCGAAGTTTTTATAAACTCGGTGACCGAAGCCCATAAGTTTAACTTCTTTAGTTTTTACTTTTTCCATGAAGCCAGCAACGTTTTCTTTCGTGCCGATTTCATCAAGCATTTTAAGAACGGCTTCGTTCGCGCCGCCGTGAGCAGGACCCCAAAGTGCAGCAATACCCGCAGCGATACATGCATATGGGTTAGCGCCAGTAGAACCCGCTAAACGCACTGTAGACGTAGATGCATTTTGTTCATGGTCAGCATGAAGCGTAAAGATACGATCCATTGCTTTAGCAAGAATAGGGTTAACTTTGTAATCACGATCAGCTGGAGTAGCAAACATCATGTACAAGAAGTTTTCTGCGTAGCTTAAGTCGTTACGTGGATAAACAAACGGTTGACCGATTGTATATTTGTAAGTCCAAGCAGCAAGCGTAGGAATCTTAGCAACCAAACGGATTGCCGTGATTTCACGGTGATCAACATTTTCAACGTCAAAACCGTTGTGATAGAACGCAGATAATGCACCAACAACACCACACATCACCGCCATTGGGTGAGCGTCACGACGGAAACCATTGAAGAAACGGCTAACTTGGTCGTGAACCATCGTGTGGTTACGTACTTTAGCGTCAAATTCAACTTTTTGTTCAGCAGTAGGAAGTTCGCCATTTAAAAGTAAATAACAAGTTTCTAAATAGTCTGCTTGAGTCGCCAACTGAGCAATCGGGTAGCCACGGTGTAAAAGAACACCTGCGTTGCCATCGATGAATGTGATTTTAGATTCACATGCAGCTGTCGCCATAAAACCAGGATCAAAAGTAAAGTGACCTGCGGCCAACACATCTTTAACGTCGATTACATCTGGGCCCAATGTGCCGCTGTAAATTGGTAATTCAATTTCTTTGCCATCAAGCTGTAAAACGGCTTTTTTGCCAGTTGCTTCAGACATTCAATAGATCTCCTGTCCTGGTGAATGTTTTATCCAGCCTGTTTATCATTTTCTAATGCACAGACTGAATGGATCAAAAATTGCTATAAGCTTAGTGAGTACTGAAATTTTGTCAATTATACTTATGGATGAAAAGTAACGATCGCACAGAGGCTTAGTTAAAAAATCGAAGTAAATTGGATTCAGCATTTTCGCTTCGGTCAGTATAATAAGGTAAATTGAACGAGAGGTGCAGAAAAATAATTACAATAGATCATCGGTAAGTGAGTGTTTTTACCAATATTAAGCTTCAGTTGTAAAAAAATATAGAAAAATAAAAATAGCTAAAACTATATAAATTTCATCACTTACCAAGGTTATGTAATGACAATGGAATGAAAAATAACCATTAAAGATATTGAAATATTTATTTTCATTTTAGTGCTTATTTGATTAAAAAATAGCAGTAATAATGAATATTATGTATGTAAATTAATCGGTAGGGATGCTGAAAAAGGTATTGTTTGTTGAAAAATTCACCTTGAATGCACAGAATTTGAGATAAACAATGCAGTTTTTTTTGGCTAAGTGTTTAATTCTATTCTAAAGACTAAAGTTAAATAATCTAAAATTGATACTCATTATTTATATTTAAAATAACATATCTATTTAATAGCGAAATGATGATGTAAATCTAGACGTAAAAAGTCATCGTAGTAATAGATATCAGTATTTAAAATATTGATGAGCATTTATATTGGCTATGTTGTGCTTTAGTCTAAATTTAATACATATTATTTTAAATATTAAAATGATCAATTTTTTCATATAATTCAATATAAAGTGATAAAAAACAAATAAATAGATATTAATAGTGTAGTGGTTGCTGGTGTGCGCGCAAGTATATTGTTGTAAATGATTCTTATTTGATGATTTTTTCACTTAAATGCTCAACAGCATTGTTTGTATTTTAATAATTCAAGTCTTATAATTCAGTGTCGTTTAAAAATTCAGGCAAGATCATTTGTCTGACAATATGCTAGCTTTCCTTCGAATTAATTCCAACAAACTCCGGATGGAGTTTTTACTTACAGGATGCCCGCTGTGAAAAGCAACAGACCTGTCAATTTGTCCATGGGTCAAGTTTTAGACGTAAACTTAAAATCCCCTGTGGCTATTGCATCAATTCTACACCGTCTTTC
>CAXYZD010000097.1:0-9031 GCA_964293455.1 uncultured Acinetobacter sp.
AAACATATTTATCGAAAACTTGCTGTACGGAATCGCTCCAAAGCTGTGGATACAGCACGAAATTTAGGATTACTCGATTGATTTCAAGACTCTTTAAATTATTCTTTATTTTCGCTTGTTTAATGCATAACGTTGCGATTGCTCAACCTATAGAAGCACATCAACCTTATGATTCAAATAAACTTTGCGAATTTAAAATCATCAGTACACAAGTTGCAAAAGCTCCCAATAATCCCATGCAAATTCCACAGCAGGGCTGGGAAAATGTAACATTGCCTGATGACTGGGAAACGCGGTGGAAAAATTACTCAGGTACAGCTTGGTATAAAATTATTTGGCACTACAAATGCCAAGATCAGAATCAAGCGATTGCATTTTTAATTGAACGTATTACTTTGGCGGGTGCTGTTTACAGTAATAATCAGCTTTTATGGCAAGATAAATCATTACAAGAACCACTCTCTCGTAGTTGGAATATGCCTCGCTATTGGATTTTGCCTTCATCTTTTTTACAACATGAGCAAAATGAAATTTTAGTTCGTGTCACAGGACTAAATTCACAACATTCAGGTTTAGGGCAACTCAAATTTGGTCTCGCTCAAAATATTATCAATGAAACAGAACAATTAATATTTGAACGTAGAACGCTCGTTTTTATCAATATTATTATCACCTTTGTTGTTGGAACTATTAGTTTCATTATTTGGGCATTTCGTCGTCAAGAAAAAGCTTATGGCTGGTTTGCATTAGCATCATTATTTTGGGGATGTTTTGCTTATAATTTTATTGCCACAGAGCCATTCCCTTTCCCCAATAGTCTACTTACTTCTCGTTTAAACCTTATCTTTTTACTAGCTTATACAAGTTGCCTATGCTTATTTTCATGGCGCTTTGCACATCAACATTTTAAAAAGCTTGAATTTTTACTTTTTTCTATCACGTTTACTCTGACAGCAATTTTACTTATAGTACCAACGACCTATTTAAAACTAACATTCGCATTTAGTTTCTATTTTGCGAGCCTCATATTTATTTCAAATTGTATATTTTTTCAATGGATTGCATACAAAAACCGCCAAAAGGATATTTTATGGCTTACGATGATTTTTATGAGCTTTTTGGTCATTATCATCCATGATTTAATCATTCTAATTAATCATTCTAATCAGTTACACTGGACACCCTTTGCTGCACCTATTACGAGTATCGCTTTTTCTTTTATTTTAGCTTATCGAATTTCTCAAGATGTTGTTCGCATTGAAAAATTCAACCAAATACTTGAAGAAACCGTGGAAAAAGTCAGTTTCGATTTGGAACAATCTTTAGATAAAAAATATCAACTTGAAATCGAAAATATCCGTCTACAGGAACGCTTAAATCTCTCACATGAATTACATGATGGTTTAGGCGGATCATTGGTACGTTCAATGATTTTACTTGACCACAATGATCAAATTGATAAAAACCAAATGATGTCTATTTTAAAGCTTTTACGCAGTGATTTACGTCAAGTGATCGATTCTGGTTCAAGTGCAAGTGCACAAATTTCTGAAAATCCAATTTTATGGATTGCACCTGTACGCCATCGTTTTATTCAATTATTTGAAGAACTTGACATCGACTCTAGTTGGAATATTCCACGCCAATGGTTTAATCTGCCCACAGCTATTGAATGTCTAACATTGTCTCGAATTTTAGAAGAGGCTCTGACCAATGTGATTAAACATAGTCAAGCAACAAAAATTTGTATTTCACTCACCGAAAATAATGAACAGATGGTGCTTGAAATTATTGATAATGGTATTGGTTTTAGCCCTGAAACGGTACAACAAGGGTTGCATGTGGGCTTACAAAGCATGCAAATTCGTGTACAAAAAATTGGTGGACAATTCAATCTCAAATCGAAGAGTAGTCGAACCATTATTCAAGTGATTTTGCCAAGAAAGATAATTGATTTAGATCTTTAGAAAATTCAACAATTTAATAATTTTGAAATATCTAATTTTCAACTTTATTTCTCAATAAAATACACTTCAAACATTAAAATATTTGACTTGCTCCGTTCAGGTCTTAAAATACCGTTTTCCTTTTTAGATATGCCTGAGTTATGTCGAACGATCAATTAGATTCGCAGGTTGTAGAACTAGACGATTTGCACGAGCAACGTGAAATCGTAACGTTTATGCGCCGTTCTTCTCCATTGAACACATCGCAACGCACTGCGCTTGAACAATATGGTCATTTAATTTTGGAATATCCTGTTGGCGATGTACGTCAGCATTTTGAACATCCTGAACGTCCACTGACTGTAGAAATCGGTTTTGGTATGGGTCGCTCATTGGTACTTATGGCTAAAGCCAATCCTGAACGTAACTTTGTCGGGATTGAAGTTCATATTCCGGGTATTGCACAATGCGTCTATGAAGCGAGTGTTGCAGAAGTCACCAACCTTCGTGTGTTAGATGCCGATGCCATTCAAGTGCTACGTGAAATGCCAGATAACAGCATCAATGCAGTCCAACTCTATTTCCCTGATCCATGGCAGAAAAAACGTCACTTCAAACGTCGTTTCGTTTCACACGACCGTATGCCACTCATTGAAGAAAAATTAGAAATGGGCGGTACATTCCATGCGGCAACAGACTGGGAACCGTATGCAGAATGGATGATTGATGTACTCGACAATCGTCCACGCCTAGAAAATGTCGCGGGTAAAGGCAATAGCTACCCACGTCCAGATTGGCGTCCACAAACTAAATTTGAGCGCCGTGGCTTAGAAGAAGGTCATAAAATTAATGATTTCTACTTTAAGAAAATCAATTAATTTTACTTAAAGTTAATGCATAAAAAAGAGCAGCTCAATACTGCTCTTTTTTAATACTTCAACAAACTATCTTAACTTTGATGCTGCTGTAAAATTTGCTCACTTAGCAACGTATAGACACTTTTCAATTCATTTTGCTGAGCGCTTTCAAGCATTGTTTGATGCATCTGCAAAATATTTTGATCGCCACGCATAGCAGGACCCGTCTGCATTGTTCGAGGATCATTTTGTGTGGCTTTTTGCGCTGTCTCCACTATTAATGGATAGAGTAAACTAAAATCGACATGCTCGGCATCTGTGACTTGTTTCGCCATGTCATAACAATAATTGCTAAAATTACAGGCAAATACCGCAGCCAAATGTAGACTTAAACGCTGTGCTGAAGAATACAAATAAACACGCTGACTCAAACTTTTCGCTAAGCCATTCAAAATTTCTAAGTCTTCATCCGTACTTGCTTCCACAAAAAATGGCGTAGCTAACCAGTCGACATCTCGTTCTAAACTAAAAGTCTGCAAAGGATAAAATACGCCTGCTCGTGTATGAAACTGAGTCAACACCTTTAAATCCGTACTTCCTGATGTATGTACAATCAACACATCAGGCAGATAATTTGTGACTTGCTCAATCACCTGAGCAATAGATTGATCACTCACGGCGATAATTAACAGATCAATATCTGATTGAATCTGCTCAATTTGATTGATCGCATCTGCTTTAACCATTTCTGCAAGTTGCTCAGCATGTACATACTGACGACTATAAATTTGCACAATTTGATGTGACTCTGCCAAAACCTTAGCTAAATGTGTCGCTACTCGCCCCGAACCGATCAAACTAATACGCATCACTTATCCTTCAAATACTTTATCCGTCCCCCACTTGTAAAATAAAAAAGGGATGGTATGAACCATCCCTTTATCTTACGTTACATCCAATGCTAACTCATTAAAATTATAGAGAAACATTAAAAAATGTAGCCGATTTAATATCAATTATTGTGTAATATCAAAAGCAATACGACGGTTTTTAAACTGCCCTTCTTTGGTTGTATTGTCTGCAACAGGATTTTCTTGACCAAAACCTTGTACTGTCAATTTTGATGCATCAACACCTTGAGTACTTAAATAATCTGCAACGGATTGCGCACGTTTTTGTGATAAGACTTTATTTGATTCAGCTTTACCAACAGAATCCGTATAGCCTTTAATAACCAACTGGGCATTTGGCAATGCTTTCATTAAGGTTGCAGCTTGATTCAAAACGACCTTATTGGCTTCAGGAATAGCATCTGAACCACTAGAGAAATTGATAATCTGTAAGTTCAATGCTTCCACAATATCTTGTGGTTGAGCTTGTGTAGGATTGATTGCAGTCATCGCTTGTTGTGCTTGATCAATACTTGAATTGACTGCTGCATTAACATCCATTGGTTGATCTAATTGAACTTGTACAGTTTTGAGCAACGGTTGAATTTGTGCCGCTAACTTTTTTAAAGTCTCAGAGTCAGCTCCAGTTAAGCTCAAAGTATTGCCTGTCCACGTCAATGAAACATTCGGAGTGCCTTTAATGAATTTCAGTACATCAGCAACTGCATGTTGATCTACAAGCGCCGAAATAAACCCTTCAGAACCCGTTACACAACCTGTTGGATGGTTAAATAATTGTTTAATCTGTTGTTGTAAGTTAGTAATGAAGCTCGCATCACCAATATTTGCCTGACAACTTTGTAATTGACCCGTATTGTCGGTTGATAATACGAAAATCGCATCATTTTGAGCGCTTGCTGCACCTGCTTGATTGGTCTGTACCTGAGCTGTCGTTTGTGCATCATTATTCTTACAACTACGCAACCCCCAAAACACAAGACACAGTAAAATAATCAGTGCAACCAACGCTGACCAAAAACCACCATTGGATTTTTTTTCTACAGGTGCAGGTGTCGGTTCTACATGATTTACAACGGTTGGTTCAGGACTTGGGGGAGCAATTGGCTCCACCACAGCTTTAGGCTCATTCAATATAATGGGCGCTTCAGCAACATTTTTAGCAATACTAAGGGTTGGTTGACCTAAACTCACCACACCCGCTTGGGCTGCTGTTGCAAGACCACCCAATCCAATTGCGCCTAAAATTGCCTGTGCCCACGGCGCAAGACCTGGGTGATCACCATCATGCTTCTGATTTAAATAATGTTGCATCACGACTGGATCACGAGAACCCGCTTCATCCTCTATAGTATTTAAAACAGGAGGAATCGCACGGTTCAATAATAATTCAATATCATGTGCTGATGCCGTTTGACTAATCGCCGCAAGAAATTGATCTTTCAGCTCAGTATGCCCTGAAAAAATATCACTTAAACGGGGATTTAAATTATTTTGAAATGTACCAATCCACTCAGGTCTGGCTTTAAATGCAGTCAATAAAAAAGGATAAAATTGTTCAAGTGCATATTTTTTTTCTTCAATGTTTGATGTTTCACTACTCATCAGCATTGGTGTAACACGATCTTTTAAAAGTTCGAGCAGATCCATGTAGTGTTCCTCATATCAAAAATTTTATTTTTTTCGAGATTCAATTCATATATTTATCTATAACTGCAACATTATGTGCTTAATTTTTTATGAATATTATTAATTTTTGTAATTCAATTCGTTGCTGTTTTCAAAAAAAAGCCAACCAAAGTTGACTTTCATTCCAAGCTAAAAATAGTAAATCTAAATAACTTTAAGGTTCGAGATTATAAATTTTTTGTCGTAATTCAGCAGTACGTTGAGTGGTCATATTGGTTTGACAATTCAAATGATAAACATCAGGGTTTTCTGTATCATTACTTTCAAGTTTACATTCCAACTCACGTTTTTTTAACCATAATCGTTGCTCATCCAATAATTGACTACGAATATCTCCTGTTGTTGCATTCCAAACAAGATTCAAATTTTCATTCGCTTTATCCAACTTGGCTTGAGCCTCACTGACTAAGATAGATTGATATTCTTCAGCATCGGCATTTGCCTGTGCATCTTCCTTCATTTGCTCCTGCTGAGCAACTTCGGCAGCATTTTGTCTTGCAGATTTGAGTAAAGAATCTATGGCAATGTCACGTACAAAAATTGCCAATGCATCTGGATTTTCCAAACTGACATAGACTTTTTTACCATCATCAGTTGGCTGTACAATATATTCTATTTCTTTTTTTAGTTGGTTTGCTTCAAGTGCCAAATCCGATAAAACTGCGGCTTGAGCAACATTATTTTCACTGTAAACAGCTCTGGCCGCAGCAGCATCTTTAATCATTTGCTCAGGAACATTAACAATAAATTGTGTCGCACAAAATTCTTTTTTACTGTTTGGATCCGATGAATTGGTTCGAACATCGGTTACATTAAACGTGATTTGTTTTAATGCAGCACGAAGTTTGCCCATATCAATGGTAATATTTTCTTCGGAAATTAATGCCTTCACTCGTTCAGCAGCAGAGTTGCTGACACTTTTACTAAATGTTTCCACAACAAGTTCTTTGGCAGTTTCATTACTACAAGATACTCCACCACCTGTCATCGACTTTACTTGATCACATCCTGCTAACACCAAGGTACTACACAGCAATGTTAAAATTTTATATTTCATAATGTTTCCACAATATTGAATGATCTTTTAAAATTTCTTTTTTAAGTATTCATGTAAATTTTTTGATCAATTTTAAAAAATTTCATCATCACACTTTATATGCTTTGACAAAATTATTGCACCCTGACAGTGCGACTGAAAGTTTAGAAAAAATTAATAATGTATTTACTTTCATACATATACTTTCATTATTATATTATTTTACATAAGTAAAAATAAAATAACAATTAGATCACATAAAACAAAAGTCAGCCGAAGCTAACTTTTATGATCATCATGCTATTGGTAAAATATATAAATTTTAAGCAGTAAAAGTTTTAACCACTTTACCTATCGCTTGTTGATTAATCAAAGGTGTATTTTTCCCTTGAGAAATAATATTCTCTTTACTCAAAGTCCATTCAAATGTTGGATCAATCAGTACCAAACCCGCTTCTTGTGCCCATCGATCGACCATATTGGCAACTTGCGCAGGTTGAATCGTCACTTTTTCAACCCATTCTAAAGGTGTAAAAAGCCCTTCATTGACCAATTGAATCCCCAATGGAATATAGCTATCAAATGCGGTAAAGCCCGGTTGCGTTTCTGCAAATGGTGCCATTTTCGCAGAACTACTGAGTGGTTCGTGATGAGTACAAATTGCATCAATCACGCCATCTTTTACACCTTGACGAAGTAATGCTTTATCTTGCTCTGAACGTAATGGTGGACGTACATGTGCAAGTGAGTTAAAACCATCAATCAATTGATCTGTTAAATGCAATTGATGCATTGCGACATCTGCTGTTACAGCTAAGCCTTTGGCTTTTGCAGCTTTAATCAACCCTACTGATGCGCCACATGACAATAAGCCAAAGTGTGCACGTACATCTGTTGCTTCAATCATCAATAGATATTTGGCTATTGCAATGGTTTCCGCCAATTCAGGAATGGTCGGCAAGCCTTGACGTGATGCCATAAAGCCTTCGTGTACACAGCCATCTTTGGCAATTTGATGTTCTTCTGCATAAAACACCACGGTCATGTCTAGACCTGCGGCATATTCAAGTGAACGAATCACAACATCATCATTGGCAAATGCTTCATTGGCATTGGTGACCGCAGTACACCCACCTTTTTTCAAACCTGCCATATTTGCAGGTTGATGACCTTTTAAGCCTTGTGTTTGTGCGCCAATCACTTGTAGATAGATACCACCATCTAACATGGCTTTTTCAACTAAGCCATGAATCAAAGCACCATTGTCTTGCACAATCGGTTTTGAATCGGATGGCGTAAATACATGCAAAATCCCATTTTCACGGGCAGCTTTACCTTCAGATTTGAGCGTTCCATGTTGTTGCTGACCCGGTTCACGTAAGCGTGCGCACAAATCTACCATGGTTGGCATCAACCATTTACCCTGACCGTCAATTGTTTCAGCAACTTTGTCTGTTGCTTCAATGCGGCGACCATGTTCAATATAAACAGTTTCAACTGTATCGGTTTTTTTGATCGGATCAAGGACACGAACATTTTCAATTTTTACAATACTCATGGCTTTACCTTATCCCACAATCGCATTTAACAAAGCTCGTTCCTCTAACTGCCCTTGCATAGACAATGCAAGCACTGCCATACGCACAGCAATTCCGTTTGTTACCTGCTGTAAAATCACCGATTGCGTACCATCTGCAATACTCGAATCAATTTCTACACCACGGTTCATGGGTCCCGGATGCATCACGATACAATCTGGCTTTGCCATCGCTAAACGCTCTTTGTTTAATCCATACATTTTGTAAAATTCAGCTTGTGAAGCCAATGCAGGAGAATCAATCCGTTCATTTTGAATACGTAAAGTCATGATCACATCACAATCACGAATGCCGTCTTCCATATTATTGAATAAACGAACGCCTTCGCCATATTCAGTAAAACCATAAGGAAGCAAAGTATTGGGCGCAATCACACGAATGTCGGTACAACCGAGTGTTTGCAAGGCTGCAACATCGGAACGTGCTACACGTGAATGTTTAATATCACCAATAATAGCCACCGAGATATTTTCAAATTTCTTTTTGGTTTCACGGCGAATGGTGAGCATGTCTAACATGGCTTGCGTTGGATGCGCATGGCGACCATCACCAGCATTAATAATCGCAATCGTTGGGCAAACATCTTTGGCAATAAAATGTGCTGCACCTGAAGATGAATGGCGTACGACAAAAATATCTGCCGCCATCGCTTCAAGATTCCACAAGGTATCACGTAATGTTTCGCCTTTTGATGTGCTTGAACGGGCAATATCAATATTGAGAACATTGGCAGATAAGCGTTTTGCAGCGGCTTCAAATGTCGTACGGGTACGTGTTGAATTTTCAAAGAAAAGGTTCATCACTGTACGACCTTCAAGCAAATTATTATTTATTAGCTGATTTTGGTCATTAAAAAAGGACTGTGCAGTGTCCAATATTTTTGTCAGTGTTTGTTTAGAAAGACCTTCGATGGTGAGGAAGTGTTTGAGGTTTCCATCTTGATTGAGTTGAATCTGACTCGGTGTATGCAATGCCGCCAAGTGCATGAGAGATTCCT
>CAXYZD010000098.1:0-8966 GCA_964293455.1 uncultured Acinetobacter sp.
TATATGGTTACCGTTATAGAGTGA
This sequence comes from uncultured Acinetobacter sp., assembly GCA_964293455.1. GTDB lineage: Bacteria > Pseudomonadota > Gammaproteobacteria > Pseudomonadales > Moraxellaceae > Acinetobacter. Next base: position 25 of record CAXYZD010000098.1, read on the forward strand.
ATTATGAGCAGGAAATGTCAACACACCCTAGTCGAAACTTCTGAAAAATAACTTAAACAGGGTACGAATAATAAAACAGATTTTTACAATTTTTCTGTTTTAAAATAGCAATGAAAATCATGAGAGCAAGTGTGCTATGTCAATAATTTTACCTGTTGCCCAACGTGGTGAAGCAATTTTAACGCTCGTTGCCACACCGATCGCGGAAACTGAATTTGCTAGTACATGGTTAAATGCATTGGCAGATGCAATGCAAGACACCATGCTTGAACGTAATGGTGTGGGTATTGCAGCACCACAAGTTTATATATCGAAACGTGTGATCATTGTGGCTTCTCGCCCGAACCCACGTTATCCCGATGCACCTGAAATGAATGCAGTGGTCATGGTGAACCCTGAAGTTTTATCTTTTTCAGATGAAACGGTATTGGGTGAGGAAGGGTGTTTGAGTGTGCCTGATGAACGCGGATTGGTTTCACGGGCGCAGAAGATTACTGTTCGCTATCGCACATTAAGTGGGGATTCTGTTGAAAGTGAGTTTTCAGGTTTTCCTGCTCGTATTGTGCAACATGAAGTCGATCATTTAAATGGTGTATTGTTTGTGGAAAGGCTTTAAGGCTTTTTATAGGAATCGCTTTTTTCATCGACTGACATTATCGGAAATTTTTAAACGACATTTATTTTTCGCATCAATTTAGAAGATCGGTATAATACTTTAATTGTGTAAATTGATGAGAAGTATCTATGAAGCTTGAATTCCAGCAAGGGAAAATTAAACAGTACGATGCCGAACGAGGATTTGGCTTCATTGGTGGACTTGAAGAGGATATTTTCTTTCATATCTCTGATTTCCCGCTTGCCGATGGTGAGCCGAAGCGAAATGAACGAGTAAAATTTGTTGTTGTCGACAATGATGGTAAGCCGAGAGCTATGAAAATTGAGCGTGTTGAAGATAATTCAGCAAAGGCAAAAAAGACCAAAGTTGTTAAAAATAATGAGTCAATTACAACCTCGTTATTGTCTAGTTTTAGAAAATAAAAGACTTCATTGTACTTAAATAGAGTAGATGCCATGTAAGATTTGACTGGCATGCTTCAAACTTTAAAAATCCCCTCAGTTGAGGGGATTTTTTTAAATATTCAGTTTTATTATTTCAAATGTTCAGCAATATCAGTAAAAATCACACCTAAACCATGCGCACCTGCATCAGGATAACCTAAGCTACGATCACCGACAGTTCCAGCACGCCCCATACGTGCCACAATATCTTTAGTCGACTCAGCACCTTGCACAGCAGCAATTGCACCTAATACAAAGTTTTCTTTAAAGGTTTTATTGTGATGTATAGACCAAGATTGGGCACAAGGTACAAGTGCATCTATTAGGGTTTTATCACCGACCACTGCACCACGGCCAAACGAGCGTTCACCTGTGGTTTGAATCCCTTGAACGGTACTGAGTAGCATTTCAGCAAAATCAGTTGTTGAAAGGGTATTTTTACCTTTGATCGATTTGCTCGCCGCTCGGAACGCCGACCCCCAAATAGGTCCTGAAGCACCACCACAATGTTCCATAATAATCATGGAACAATTGAGCAAAAACTCATCCATGTGTTGGGTTTGAACGAGTTTATGCCATTGGCATTTTAACTGTTTAAAACCTTTTGCTACGCTCATGCCGAAATCGCCATCACCTGCATGTGCATCAAGTTCACAGAAAGGTACTTCATTTTTAATAATACACGCGCTCATTACATCAACCACATAGCGCATATTTTCAATAGTAAATTGCTCATTTATAATTTTTGCATGTTCAGCATGCGTTTCTATTTCAGTATTTAAAATAGACTCTGATGTTGAGTTGGTAGTAGAAAATTCAAGTGGTTGTGGTGTTGAACCATCAAGTTTAAATGAAGGGGTATTGGCTTCAGCATTTAAATAGGTTTTTAGTTCATCATCTAAAGCCAGTAAAGACACGGAAGCGCCTGCCATATCAATACTGGTCATGTAGTTACCGACAAAAGTACGATAAATTTTAATGCCTTTACTGGCAAGGTGTTGGCAAACATCATGGTTAAACAGATACAGTTCTTGCGCTGGTGTTGAGCCAAAACCATTGACCAATACTGCAACTTCCTTTAAATCAGGACGTTCAAGATATAAGTCATCAATAATACGTTGTGCTAATTTTTTTGCAGGCAGAATTTTTTCACGGCGAATACCGGGTTCACCATGGATACCCACACCGTATTCCATTTCATCATCTGCCAATATAAAAGTTGGTGTACCTTTGGCAGGGACAGTGCATGAGGTAAATGCAAAACCAAGACTGATGACGTTATCGGCAGCTTTTTGTGCAATTGCTTTGACTTGTGCAAGTTCATAGCCTTTTGATGCGGCTGCACCTGCAATTTTGTGTACAAAGACTGTACCTGCAACGCCACGACGACCAACTGTATATAAACTATCTTTTACTGCAATATCATCGGCAACTTTGACATAATCGACTTTGATGCCATCTTCGGTTGCAAGTACTGCACCGTTCTGGAAGTTCATCATGTCACCAGAGTAGTTCTTAATGATCATTAACACGCCTTTGTCTGTGGCTACGTGTTGTAGGGCTTTATAGACTTGGATTTGTGATGGCGATGCAAATACATCACCACACACAGCAGCATCTAACATGCCTGTACCGACAAAGCCTGCATGTGCAGGTTCGTGACCACTACCACCACCACTGATTAAAGCCACATTCTGGTGTTTTTCTTTGCGTGAAATGATTTTATGGGCTTCATTAAAGCTAAGCTCTGGATGTGCCAGAACAAAGCCTTTGCACATTTGGACAACAATATTTTCTGCGTTGTTCATCAGTTTTTTCATGGAGGAAAGCCTTCACGTTTATTGGGGAGAGTTTGAATAGGCTTATTATTATAGAAATGGCGCAAGTTTGCAGAATTAAAAATGTAAAAATGGATGGTTTGTAATTGGTGGGTTAGAAAATGGGCTAATTCGATATATAACTATTATTATAAAAATCCTTCTAAGTTCCCTTTTTTTAAAGGAAGTTAGGAATAGTCTATATAATAAATGAGTAGATAAAAATGAAACCTTATAATAAAAACTTAAAGCAAGCCTCGCGTGACTTACGCAACAACATGACTGATGCTGAGAAATTGTTATGGTCACGACTTCGGAATAAGCAAATTTTAGGTTTGCAGTTTTATAGGCAGAAACCACTTTTAAATTTCATTGTGGATTTTTACTGTCCTGCTGCAAATGTGGTGATTGAGTGTGATGGTGGACAACACTTTACAGATGAAGGCTTAGAAGCTGATCGGGTGAGGGATGAAGCTTTAGCTCAGTTCGGATTGAAAGTGCTGAGGTTTGATAACGGGCAGGTGATTGGGCAGATTGATGGTGTGGTGGAAGTTGTTTTTGAGTTTATAAGTCGAAAAATAAAATCCCTCTAAATCTTCCTTTTCCAAAGGGGGACTTTTCGCGAATTTGATGATGGTATTAAATTCACGGTGTTCCTCCCTTTTTAAAGGGAGGTTAGGAGGGATAATTATAAGTCATCAATTTTTGAGTATTCTTCATCTATCTGTTTTGTGGAGTAATGGACTGTATGTGTAAATAAATCATTTTCAGCAGTTTTATATTGTGCAAAGAAGATTGGATTAGCTAAAGTACTTTTAGAGTGGCTTAGATCTATGTAACTTACTTCATAACAATCAGGTTTTCTACGAATAATCTCTGCTAATTTCTGTAAGTAAGGAGTAAAATGTAGATACTCTAATTTAAGTGTAGATGCATCAACTGCTAAATGAGCAATGTTAGATATTGAGTATTTATATTTAAAAGTAGTTGGAAATCTATCTTCTATCTGTTTCGCCTCAAATTGAAAAGAATTAGGCTTCAAGTGCATTTGATAATATTTGATTTTACGTCCTTGTAAAGTTTTCATTGTTTTTGAAATTGTAGATTTTGGTGTTTTAAGACCAAAATATATTGCTTTTACTGCTCTATAGTCATAAGAATTATTTCCTTGTACTTCCGTAATGATACGAAGTTCATTTTCATATGACCAACGTTCAGATTTATATCCTAACATTGTTTTTATGGATGCATCAGGATCTACCTTTTCTGAAATTATCGATAAGTCTAATGTTGGAATATTATTAGAATATTGAACGTCAAAGTATCTATGGTTTGCATTTTGTCCTGTTAATAGTTGTTTTAAATCATACTCAATACAAAAGCCTTTATGGCTATTTGCATAATGAGACCAAAGAAGTTCATCACGATATGTTTTACTTAATGAAAATATGCCGAATTTCGTATCTTTCATGTCAATGATATTTTGAGAAAGTTGTTCAAGTAAAGCTAAGTTACCTGAATGTTGATAAAAAACATTTTTCAGATGATTAAATTGTTGTTCAAAGTCCTCAATATTAATAAGTCCTTCACAAGGATCATTAAGTTGGCTAGTGCTTGAAGCCCAAAATATATCATTTTTTAATGATTTTAAATCTCTTGTAAAAGAGCCACCACGATATTTATATACAAGCATAGTTATTTCTTTTAATCATATTATTTTGTTTTCTAATGAAACTCAGGAAGATCTTTATTTTCAATTAATCCCTCCCAACCTCTCTTTAAAAAGGGAGGGGCTGTCACGTAATTAAATAGATACGCGAAATTCCCCCTCTTTTCCAAAGAGGGGTTAGGGGAGATTTAAAAAATTAAGAAACCGAATCATCCAAATTCGGCGCTAACCAACGCTTCGCTTCATCCAAAGTCCAATTCTTACACTTCGCATAATCCTCAAGTTGATCTTGAGCGATTTTACCCACGTTAAAATATTCAGACTGAGGGTTTGCATAGTAAAAACCACTCACAGATGAAGGCGGCCACATTGCAAAACTCGTAGTCAGTTGCGTACCAATTTTCGCTGTGGAATCTAACCAATTAAACAAAGTCGCTTTTTCCGAATGCTCAGGACAAGCAGGGTAACCCGGTGCAGGGCGAATACCGACATATTTTTCTTTAATCAAATCTTCATTGCTTAAGGTTTCAGAAGATTGGTTACCCCAGAATTCTTTACGGATACGCTCATGCAAATGCTCCGCAAAGGCTTCAGCAAAACGGTCACCTAAAGATTGTGCAAGAATTGCAGAGTAGTCATCGCCTTTGGCTTTATACTCATGCGCCAATTCTTCCGCACCAAAAATGGATACAGTGAAACCGCCCAAGAAATCTTCAGCTTGATCTTTAGTTGCCACAAAATCAGCAAGCGATAAGTTTGGTTTACCTGTCACTTTGTCAGACTGCTGACGAATGTGATGGAACGTATGCATCGTCGCACCTGATTCATCATAGACTTCAACAGAATCAGCTGCCGAACGGTTGGCAGGGGAAATACTAAATACTGCACGTGCATCAAAACGTTTATTTTCAATAATGTCTTTCAACATTTCTTGCGCTTGATTATACAAATCAGTTGCAGCTTCACCGACTACTTCATCTTCTAAAATTTTCGGGAATTTACCCGCCAAACTCCAAGAAATAAAGAATGGTGTCCAATCGAAATATTCCACCAATGTTTCAAGTGGATAATTGGTCAATGTTTGTGAACCGATAAAGTTTGGAATCGCAGGTTTATTGGCAGAAAAGTCAATTTTTAAACCATTTTCAATTGATTCCGCATAAGATAATTTTGCTGCTTTTGGCTGTTTATTGGCAATACGTTCACGTACTTTTTCATATTCAGCACGAGTTTCAGCAACAAGTTTTGGTTTCATTTCTTTAGAAAGTAACGTTGTTGCAATACCAACTGCACGAGAAGCATCGGCGACATAAATCACCGCATCATTTGAATATTGTGGGTCAATTTTTACAGCTGTATGCGCTTTAGATGTGGTTGCACCACCAATCATGAGCGGAACATGGAAACCTTTACGTTGCATTTCTTTGGCAACAAACACCATTTCATCGAGTGACGGTGTAATTAAGCCAGATAAACCGATGATGTCACATTTTTCATCAATCGCCGTTTGTAAAATTTTCTCAGCAGGTACCATTACGCCAAGGTCAACGATGTCATAACCGTTACAGCCAAGTACAACACCCACAATATTTTTACCAATATCATGTACATCGCCTTTTACGGTCGCCATTAAGATACGACCTTTAGATTGCGCACCTTCTTTTTCAGCTTCAATGTACGGGTTCAACCAAGCGACAGCTTGCTTCATCACACGTGCTGATTTCACCACTTGAGGCAGGAACATTTTACCTGAACCGAACAAGTCACCGACCACGTTCATGCCGTCCATCAGTGGACCTTCAATCACATCGAGTGGACGAACTGATTTCAAACGTGCTTCTTCAGTATCTTCATCAATAAATGTGGTGATGCCTTTGACTAACGCATGTTCAAGACGCTTTTCGACAGGAAGTTTACGCCATTCCAAATCTGCAACTTGCTTTTGTGCCACGCCTTGACCACGATATTTCTCTGCAACTTCAAGCAATTTTTCAGTCGCATCATGCAGGCTTTCACCTTGATTCTGATTTAAAACAACATCTTCAACGGCAGCTTTTAATTCAGGATCAATATCATCATAAATCGCCATTTGACCTGCGTTGACAATCCCCATGGTCATGCCTTGTTGAATGGCATGATAAAGGAATACAGAGTGAATCGCTTCACGTACAGGCTCATTACCACGGAACGAGAACGATACGTTAGACACACCACCTGAAATCATCGCATGCGGTAAATTTTGTTTAATCCAACCCGTTGCTTCAATAAAATCAACAGCATAGTTATTGTGTTCTTCAATCCCTGTTGCCACCGCGAACACGTTTGGATCAAAAATAATATCTTCAGCAGGGAAGCCAACATCATTAACCAATACATCGTATGAACGCTTACAAATTTCACGTTTACGTGCAGCAGTATCCGCCTGACCTGTTTCATCAAATGCCATGACAATAATCGCAGCACCGTACTGACGGCATAAGCGTGCTTTTGCCACAAACTCGTCATAACCTTCTTTTAAGGAAATTGAGTTTACAACGGCTTTACCTTGTACACATTTTAAACCTGCTTCAATGATTTCCCATTTAGATGAGTCAATCATGATTGGCACTTTTGAAATTTCAGGTTCAGAAGCGATCAAATTCAGAAAATGCACCATTGCACCTTGTGAATCGAGCATGCCTTCATCCATGTTAATGTCGATGACTTGCGCACCTGCAACCACTTGTTGCAAGGCAACATCAAGCGCTTCGGCAAAGTTTTCTTCACGAATCAAACGGAGGAATTTTTTAGAACCTGTGACGTTCGTACGTTCACCAACATTCACAAACAACGAATCGTCTGTAATATTAAATGGCTCTAAACCACTTAAACGACAAGCAGGCTTCGTTTCAGGCACTTGGCGTGGCTTGATGTCTTTTACGGCATTGTAAATGGCACGAATATGATCAGGCGTTGTACCACAACAACCGCCTGTAATATTGATTAGACCACTTTCAGCAAATTCTTTGATAAATGCAGCAGTTTCTTCAGGCGTTTCATCATAACCACCGAAAGCATTTGGCAAGCCTGCATTTGGATGTGCTGAAACAAAAGTATCGGCAACATCAGAAATGGTTTTGACATGCGGGCGCATCGCATCTGCACCGAGCGCACAGTTAAAACCAATCGATAATAAATCACCATGACGTACTGAGTTCCAGAACGCTTCCGCAGTTTGACCTGTCAGTGTACGACCTGATGCATCGGTAATGGTGCCTGAAATCATCAAAGGCAATTCACGCCCAAGTTGATTAAAAACTTCTTTAACGGCAAAAATTGCTGCTTTACAGTTCAATGTATCGAATACAGTTTCAATGAGTAGAATGTCAGCACCACCTTCAATGAGGGCGTGTGCAGCTTCAATATAGTTTTCTTTTAATTCATCAAAAGTAATATTACGAAACGCTGGGTCATTCACATTCGGCGAAATTGAACAGGTACGTGAAGTCGGACCAAGTACACCAGCAACAAAACGAGGTTTTTCAGGCGTTGAATATTTTTCGCAAGCCGCTTTGGCAATGCGTGCAGCTTCAAAGTTAATCTCATGGACAAACTCTTCCATGTGATAGTCAGACATTGAAACTTTCGTCCCATTGAATGAGTTGGTTTCAATAATGTCCGCACCTGCATCGAGGTAGGCTTCATGAATGCTCTGAATAATCTGAGGTTGAGTGAGTACTAAAAGGTCATTGTTGCCTTTAAGGTCAGATGCCCAATCTGCAAAACGTTCACCACGATAATCTGCTTCTTCCAGTTTATGGCGTTGGATCATGGTGCCCATTGCACCATCAATGATCAGAATACGTTGGGTAAGAAGCTCTTTTAAGGTGGTCAGTGTTGACATTCAAAACTCTCAGCAGGTTTTTAAAACGTGGAATATATTAGCAGATACTCTATATGATTACTGCAAAAGCGAAGTTCAAGCCTGATTTATTGATGGGAATCTATGATTTGATACATGAGCTTTGTTGATATACACAAGAAAATTAGTTTTCTTGATTAAAATCAGTACATAAAGCAGGTTTTAAGATAAAAAAGACGATGGAGATATGAATATTGTAGTTTATCCATAAGTATGAATATTTTTTCATCAACTTGTCATAAATATCGTAGATGATATAAGCGTTAAAGACTTAAAAAGACATTTATTTTTAAATATTACAAATTTTATTTCAGGGTTGAAAACGCTTAAATATTGGCTTGTAGAGATTTTTATTTACTCTAAGTTTTTTGTTTTTTATTTTTATTTTTAAGCGAGTGGGTGTCTTAAATAAAGCACTTATATTTTTGCAATATGAACGTCATATAAGTCATGTTTGTCATATAATTGTCATAATTAAATTGAACAATAAGGGGAT
>CAXYZD010000099.1:0-8923 GCA_964293455.1 uncultured Acinetobacter sp.
TGGTCGTGTAACAACGAATGAAGGTGATATTGCCAATTTAAAATCGGGTCAAGGCACTTTAAACCAATTGGCAGTGCAATATGATACTACGACACAAGATGTCATTACGCTGAAAGGTACAAGTGGTACGAAAATTACCAATTTACAAAATGGTGATATTTCAACAGTAAACTCAAAAGATGCGGTAACAGGCGGACAGTTATATACAACGAATACGGCTATTAGCACTTTAGATGGTCGAGTGACGACAGAAATCGGCACCTTAAATACTCGAATTGGTACCGAGGTTACGACATTAGATGGACGAATTACCTCTGAAATAGGTACTTTAGATGGAAAAATAACCACGAATAGCACAGCAATTTCAGGTTTAGATGGTCGTGTAACAACCAATGAAGGCGATATTGCGAACTTACAACAAGGTCAAGGCACTTTAAATCAATTGGCGGTGCAATATGACTCAGCAACTCAAGATGTTATTACGCTGAAAGGTACAAATGGAACAACTCTGACGAATTTGAAAGCAGGTGATATTAGTACAGTAAATTCTAAAGATGCGGTAACAGGCGGTCAGTTATATACAACAAATCAGAATGTTACGATGTTGTCTACACAAGCAACGGCAGGTGCACAGCAAATCACGTCTATCTTAGGTGGTGGGGCAAGTTATAGTCGTGGCGTATTTACTTTACCTACATTCTCAATTCAAGGGAAAAGCTATTCGAATATCGGAGATACATTTGGTGCTGTGAATACTGAAATCAGTAGCTTAAAAACATCAGTAACAAATTTAAAAGCGTATGTAGATCAGCAAAATAGTGGAAGTGAGAGTAATCTTAAAAGTTATATCGATCAACAAGACTCTAAAAATCTTACAGATGCTAAAAATTACACAGATCAACAAGCCTCTAATACATTGAATAGTGCGAATACATATACAGATCAGCAAGCTTCCACTACATTAGATAGTGCAAATCAGTATTCCGATCAGCAAGCAGCAACAGCATTGAAAAATGCAAATGCTTATACTGATCGTAAAGTTACAGGCATAAATACGGGTACTGGAAACACGAAAGGTACAGGACTTAATTCTACAGCTATTGGTCCAAATACTGTTGTTTCAGGGAATAATTCAACTGCAATTGGTGTGGGAAATAATGTTTCTGGAAATAATTCAGGCGCGTTTGGTGATCCAAATATTGTGACTGCAAATGGTAGTTATGTTGTGGGTAATGATAATACGGTAAGCGGTGATAATACATTTGTACTTGGAAATAACGTCAATACATCTGCAAAAAATTCAGTGGTATTGGGTAATGATTCGACATCGACACGTGATAATACGGTTTCGGTAGGTTCAACTGGAAATGAACGCCAAATCACCAATGTTGCTGATGCAACTGAAGCCACTGATGTAGTGAATTTGCGTCAAATGCAAGCAAATAATACTGAAACATTAAAATCTTCGAAGGAATATACGGATACCCGTATCAGTACTTTAGAAAGTAGTTTTTCTGATTTTAGTGATCAGACGGATCGCCGTTTTAAAGAGGTAGATAAGCGATTTGATCGTCAAGGTGCGATGTCTGCAGCAATGATGAATATGGCAACAAGTACGGCAGGATTGAAAGGTTTGAATCGAGTAGGCGTGGCAGCAGGTTTTCAAGGAGGTGAAAAAGCGGTCGCTATTGGTTACCAACGTATTGTCAGTGAAAATGTAAGCTTAAGTGTTGGTGGTGCGTTTACTGATGAAGATGGTTCGGGTGGTGCAGGTGTCGGCTTTAGTTGGTAATTGAGTAAATTTTTATTCATTTTGATATAAAAAAGGTGATTGATATTAATCGCCTTTTTTATATTTTCGTAAAAATAATATTGAGTATTATTCTACTTTGGACTGCATGCGATCAATTAAAGTATGACTTGATTCATTGAGTCCTAATATCTCTACATGAATATTGGATGATTCAAATTTATTTTTAATCGTATTTAACATCGAGACAGAAGTAATATCCCAAATATGTGCATGTGTTAAATCAATGGTGATGAATTGAATGTCTTCATTAAAATTAAAAAATTGAAAAAATTTATCAGAACTACTGAAAAAGATTTGCCCTGAAATTTGATAGATCCGATGTTGATCTGTGACTTTTATTGAGCTTACCTTAACTTCGTTTTCAAGTTTATTGATTAAAAAAAGTGCGGAAAGTAATACACCCACGAAAACGCCTAATGCGAGATTATGTGTTGCTAAAACAATGACAACCACCACAAGCATAACGACATTACTCTGCATTGGATGCTTAGTGAAATTTTTTATAGAATCCCAATTGAATGTTGTGAAGGAAACCATAATCATAATAGCAACCAAAGCTGCCATGGGAATATAAGATAACCAATCTTTAAGAAAAACCACTAAGCAGAGTAAAAATATACCTGAAGTAAGTGTGGATAAGCGTGTACGAGCACCTGAAGATACATTAATGATCGACTGTCCAATCATGGCACAGCCCGCCATGCCTCCCATAAAGCCACTAGCAACATTGGCAATACCTTGACCACGACATTCTTTGTGGCGATCGCCTTCAGTTTGAGTCACTTCATCGACGATGGTTGTGGTCATCATGGTTTCAAGTAAACCCACTGTTGCTAGCGTAATGGCATAGGGGAAAATAATGCTGAGTGTGTGTAGGTTAAATGGAATATCTGGGATTAGGAAAATGGGGAGTGTATCAGGAAGTTTTCCAAGATCGCTTACTGTTCGTAAGTCACTATTGATAAGTAGTGAGATAACACTCAGAACAATAATACATACTAACGGTGATGGGATGAGCTTGCCAATTTTTGGAATATAGGGAAATAAATAAACGATGACTAAGCCTAAAGCCACGAAAAAATATCCTGTGGCATTCATACGGCTTATTTCTGGAAGTTGTGCAACAAATATAAGGATAGCCAGTGCATTGACAAAACCATAGACCACTGAATGTGAAACAAAGCGCATGAGTTTAGCGACTTTGAAGTAGCCAGCGATGATCTGAATGATTCCTGTTAAAATTGTGGTTGCAAATAAATATTGTAACCCATGATCTTTGACTAAGGTGACCATGAGTAAAGCCATTGCACCTGTTGCTGCAGAAATCATGGCAGTACGACCACCAAAAAAAGCGATGGTCACTGCAATACAAAACGATGCATATAAACCAACTTGGGGGTCGACACCTGCAATTGCTGAAAAAGCAATTGATTCAGGAATAAGCGCTAAACCAACAACTAAACCTGCAAGAACATCTGTTCGAATGTTGGAAAACCATTCCTGCTTTTTCAGACTGATCACAATAAACCTTACAGTTATTTTAAGAAGCATATGTTAATGCATCTTTTAACCAAAAAGCAGAACAGATTGACTTGAAAAAGAATTCATTTTGATGAATATTCAATGAGTCGCTTATTTATTATTTTACGCTTTCTTGTAATTTAATATTTTGAAACTTGAAATTGGTCAATAAGTCATTTACAACAGAATTAACTTATAACAAGGAATAGGAATGAAATTATATTATTCACCGGGCGCTTGCTCTTTGGCTGCACATATTTTACTCAATGAAATTAATGTCGATTTTGATTTAGAGCGTGTAGACCTTAAAACACATAAGACAGAAAAAGGCGCAGATTATTATGCGATTAACCCTAAGGGTTATGTACCTGCTTTAGAAATTAATCCAGGTTTGATTTTGACTGAAAATGTTGCCGTACTTCCTTTTATTGCTCAACATGATGCAGGGCAAGACTTGATTCCACCATCGGGTTTAGGGCGTGCTAAGGTTTTGGAATGGTTGGGGTATTTAAACTCTGAATTACACGATGAGTATGCGGTATTTTTTGATCCAAAAATTACGGAAGATGAAAAAGTACGTGGCTATACAACAATTGATAAAATGTTGAAGTTTATTGATGATTATTTAGCAAAATCGGATTATGACTATTTGGTAAATGATCGTTTTGGTCCTGCAGATGCATATTTGTTTGTACTAACGAATTGGTCGAAAGTTATCCATCATGATTTAACGCCATTTACCAATATTGTGGCTTTACGCAATAAAGTTGCCGAACGTCAGTCTGTACAAATTGCGATGCGCGATGAAGGTTTGATTCCTTAATTTTTTTAAATACCTTTTTTTAAAGCATCTTCGGATGCTTTTTTGACTGAAATGATTGATATGAATAGCTTGGTAAAAGAAAAATAAAATAGATATTTGTGGGTTTGAGGATAGGGGTTATTTTAATTGTTGATTTTTGGTCAATAATATTTTGCAAAATTATGCGTTTTTATCAATAATAATTTACATTATATTGTCTTCAAATTGAATAAATCGAAGGCAATATCATGAGTCATATTTTAATTATCAATGGTGCAAAACAGTTTGCGCATTCTAATGGTGAGTTAAATGATACCTTAACTGAATTGGCACATGAGCTGCTTGTTGAGCAAGGGCATCAGGTTCAAATTACACGTACAGATACAGATTATGATATTGCGGAAGAAATTCAAAAGTATGTTTGGGCAGATGTAATTATTTATCAAATGCCAGGTTGGTGGATGGGCTCGCCATGGACAGTGAAAAAATATATTGATGATATTTTCACTGAAGGGCATGGTGTTCTATATGCTAGTGATGGTCGTAGCCGTTCAGATACATCTAAAAAATATGGTTCAGGTGGTTTAATTCATGACAAAAAATATATGTTGTCATTGACGTGGAATGCACCGATGGATGCGTTTAACGATCCTGATCAGTTTTTTCATGGTGTTGGTGTAGATGGTGTTTATTTACCTTTTCATAAAGCTAATCAGTTTTTAGGGATGCAGAGTTTACCGACATTTATTGTCAATGATGTGATTAAAGCCCCTGATGTTGAACGATATAAAACAGAATATCGTCAACATTTATTGGCATTATTTACTGAGGAAAATTGAGAAATGTTGACAGTGATTGCTGAAATTTTGACAAATTCAGAACACGGTTTAAAAACCGTAATTGGTTCATTTAAAGCAATTCAAACCACTGTTTTACAAGAGGTGGGTTGTCATGGCTATGATGTATATGTCGATAGTGCTGCAGATGCAGTTATCAATAGCCCTATGCAAAGTAAAGTACCTTACTCACTAGTGATGTATGAACAATGGGAAACGATGCAACATCTTGAGGCACATATGCAAACCGAGCACATGCAAGCTCATTTTGAAGCAGTAAAAGATTTGGTTTTAGGTGTAAATATTAGAATATTAGAAAAAGGTATTTGATCACTCAAAAGCGAAAGTCATTTTTGCAATAACTATATTTTGAAGCCTCATATTTCTAAACTTTGAATTGAAAATGCCAGTTTGATGACTGGCATTTTTTAGATTATAGATTTGTGAAACTCTAATTTTACATAGACTTTGAATTGAAATGACGATTATTTAAAGAAATAACCCGTTTCAGGTGAACTGGCATTCGCCATACGTTTACGAGGCATACGTCCCGCCAAAAATGCTTCACGACCTGCTTCAACGGCTTTCTTCATCGCAGATGCCATTAAAATTGGATGTTGTGCAGCTGCAATAGCTGTGTTCATGAGCACACCGTCACAACCGAGCTCCATCGCAATCGCAGCATCACTGGCTGTACCAACACCTGCATCGACTAAAACAGGGACTTTGGCATTTTCTTTAATAATGGAAATGGTGTGAGGATTTAAAATACCCAAACCTGAACCAATCAAACTGCCTAAAGGCATAATCGCAACACAGCCCATACTTTCAAGTTCTTGCGCTACAATTGGATCATCTGACGTGTAGACCATGATTTCAAAACCATCGTCAATGAGTGTACGTGCTGCTTTAAGCGTTTCGGTAATATTTGGATACAGAGTTTTTTCATCACCTAAAACTTCAAGTTTCACCAAGTTGTGACCATCTAAAAGTTCACGTGCGAGCATACAGGTGCGGATTGCACTATTGGCATCGAAGCAGCCTGCAGTGTTGGGTAAAATGGTATATTTTTCAGGAGGAACAACAGAGAGCAAATTCGGTTGATCAGGATGTTGTCCAATATTCACACGGCGAATGGCAACCGTAACAATCTCTGCACCACTGGCTTGAATGGCTAGATCGGTTTCCTGCATGTCTTTATATTTACCTGTACCGACAAGCAAGCGAGATTGAAATGTACGAGAACCGATAATGAGGGGAGAGTCTTGATTTAGATGATTTTGCATAGCTTTCTCCATTTTAACCGCCACCGACAGCTTGGATGATTTCAATACGATCTTTTTCAGAAATTGTTGCTTGTTCAAGTTTACTTTTGGAAATGATCATTTCATTCATTTCAACGGCGTAGCGTTTACCTTCGAGTGAAAGTTCCTGAATGAGTTGTAATAGATTTTGGCAAGAGATTTCTTGTGGCTCGCCATTTAAGAAAATTTGCATAACTGTTCCATTTAATAGCATCCATACGTGTAGACATTGAAGATGTGAATATTCAATGCATCCATTATTTTAATTTAAAGGCACTCCATGCGAGAAGTAGCCATCCTGAAATCATCAGTGCTCCACCAATGGGGGTAATGGCACCTAAAATACGAGGCAAGCCAAGTGCCATGATATATAAAGAACCACAAAATAAGAAAATACCCATTTGAATCAATAAGAAACTTGTTTTAATCGGTAGTTGTGGAATGACTTTACTGATGATACCTAAAGCCAATAAACCAAGAGCGTGATAGAAGAAATAGTCGGTTGCGGTATGCCACCGAGTTAGTTGCTCAGGTGAGGCAATTTTTTTTAATCCATGTGCGCCAAAAGCACCTAGGATCACCGCTAAAGCGAGGTTTAGTGCAGAGATTCCGATCCACATAGACGTGATTCATCTGAATAAATTTGTGCAATACATTAGCATAAAATCGGATATTCATCATGGCAAAATTGCTTAAATAACAGATAAAATAAAAGAGCCATATAGGCTCTTTTACAGATTTCTACTTCAGGGATTTACTCACTAAAAGAAATGAGTTGGATGACTTAGTTAGACGACATCGCCACTTTAATTTTTTCCATCGCATTTTTTTCAAGCTGACGAATACGTTCTGCTGAAACATTATATTCTGCGGCTAATTCATGCAGTGTTGACTTGTCATCATCTAACCAACGGCGCTGTAAAATAGTGCGTGAACGATCATCAAGCTGTTCCATCGCATCTTGTAATGCTGCTGTACTTTGCTCTTCATAATCTTCTTCTTCGACCAAGCGAGCAGGGTCATAACGTGTATCTTCAAGATATAAAGCAGGTGCAACATAAGTTGAACCCTCATCATCATCTTCACCTTGCGCTTCAAATGCAGCATCATAAGCGGTTAGACGACCTTCCATCTCTAAGACTTGCTCAGCCGTTACATTTAAGTCGTTAGCAATCGATTGTGCTTCGGCAAGCGTGAGTTTTTTACTTGATTTTTTTAAGCTCCGCAAATTGAAAAACAGTTTGCGTTGCGCTTTGGTGGTCGCAATTTTGACAATACGCCAGTTACGAATCACATATTCATGAATTTCAGCTTTAATCCAATGTACAGCAAAAGAAACTAAGCGAACCCCCATAGTCGGGTCAAAACGCTTTACGGCTTTCATTAAGCCCAAATTGCCTTCTTGGATTAAGTCACCTTGCGGAAGACCATAGCCTGCATAGCTGCGGGCAATATGCACAACAAAGCGTAGGTGAGACATCACCAACATTTTTGCTGCATCAAGATCCTGATCGTAAAAATAACGATCAGCGAGTTCTTTTTCTTGTTGAGCGGTCAGAATTGGAATTTGATTGACCGTGCTGATATAAGCTCCAAGGTTTACACCTGGCGCAGATAAGGACAGGGGCATCAATTGATTGCTGCTGTCGCTCATGAGTACTCCTTAAATCGGATCAAATTTTTTAACAATGTCTTCATCTTAATGCTAAAAACAAATGGAATTAAGAGAAAATGGTATAAAAATGTAAATTTTTATGCAAATTTACAGATATAAATAGGACTTATATCTTAATTGAAAATAATTAAGATTCAATTAAGTAATGAAATTCAATGTCAGAAATTTTTTGCCCCTGATAATTAAGCCCATTGAGTTGACAATAGCGACCAATATCAATCTCACTATGCGGATCGGACGATTTGACTAACACAGTTTGCTTGGGTGACATTTTTTTTAATTGTTTTTTCAACAGTAACAATGGCATAGGGCAAGGCTTTCCTATTGCATCGACTTCAAAATTAGGATGTGTTGTATCAATTTTTAGGTCAGTCATATAAGCTTAAATTCAAAACGAGTATAAAATTAATAGGAGTAATTATAGCAAAGCTGAAGCCGTTGCTAAATATGAAAGTATTTAAAAGCCATAAATGTACTTTTGAAAATCATGCATAAAAATAAAGCAAAAAAAATAAACATTCGATTTTTAGAAATAATTATCTCAAAAAGGTCTATTAATTGTGAGAAACCCATGATAAGCTCGTTGCGTATTTAGGCGATAGATCAACCAATGTGTTGTTTTAAAACCTAAATTTTTAATGGATGTAACCGGGATTTTGTTAATAGTTTTACAGAATGATTACAAGCTTTGAAATACAAAAATATTTTGAAACTTTGTTTGCTCTGCTGTTTGCAACACCGGGTTGTCCTTTTTCATCACTACAGAGGATTAACTTATGACAGCTCGCGAACAAGGCGTTGTTAAATGGTTCAACGACACTAAAGGTTTCGGCTTTATTCAACGTGCAGGCGGCGACGATGTATTCGTTCACTTCCGTGCTATCCAAGGTGACGGTCACCGTTCACTTCGTGATGGTCAACGCGTTGAATTCAGCGTAGTACAAGGTCAAAAAGGTTTTCAGGCTGAAGAAG
>CAXYZD010000100.1:0-8811 GCA_964293455.1 uncultured Acinetobacter sp.
AGGTCGAATTTGGTGGGCCCAGACAGACTTGAACTGTCGACCAACGGATTATGAGTCCGCTGCTCTAACCAACTGAGCTATAGGCCCGATAAACACTAAGATTATCAAGTATTTTCGACTTGAGATACTAGCGAAGTTAAAATGCAAATACAAGTCCTTTAATTATAGAAATCCACACATGACTACTTATTAAACAATAGTTTGTCTTTATCGTTTAAACAAAGAAAAATAATGAATTTTAATACGGTGTATTGACTTCGCCTTGCGATAATTTAGCGATTAGAAAGGTATTGAGTCACAGACCATGAGCTATCATATTTTTTATAAATTACTCAAGTTATTTTACCAATCATATAACGTGTCGCACCCAATGCCTTGCTGATGCTATGCCTAATACGGTTCGTTTTGGTTATCACACTAAAATTTCAGAAGTAAAACATATTATTCAACTGTCAAAAGCGAATCATTAATATATTTCTAAGTACAAAAAATCAGTATAAGTTTTGATCTTATACTGATAATTCGATCATTATTTCTAATACTTCAAAAGCAAGGGTCTATCATTCAATAATGCTATTTATGATTGAGTAGATTCACGCCCCTTACCACGTTGTTTAAAGGGTGTATCGAATGACTCATGTCAGTCAGTTTAACTGACTGACATTAAACCGAAGTTCGCTTTTTGTTCAGGAGAGTTATAAAGATAAATTTAGAAGAAACCCATTGCTTTAGTTGAGTAACTTACAAGCAAGTTCTTGGTTTGTTGATAGTGATCAAGCATCATTTTGTGGTTTTCACGACCAATACCTGATTTTTTATAACCACCAAATGCCGCATGAGCAGGGTAGATGTGATAGCAATTTGTCCAAACACGACCTGCTTCAATCGCACGACCAGCACGGTATGAAGTATGTGCAGAACGTGACCAAACACCTGCACCTAGACCATACATTGTATCATTGGCAATTTTGATGGCATCGTCATAATCTTTAAAGGTAGTAACGGCTAAAACAGGGCCAAAAATTTCTTCTTGGAAAATTTTCATGCTGTTATTGCCTGTGAAAATGGTTGGTTCAATATAAAAACCTTCACCGACTTCTTGACGATCATGACCACCTGTCAAAATTTGAGCACCTTCTTCACGACCTGTTGCAATACAGCCTAAAATTTTATTTTGCTGTTCTAGCGAGGCTTGAGCACCAATCATGGTATCTGTGTCTAATGGATGACCCGTTTTAATGCGTTTGACACGCTCTACAGCCATTTCAAGGAATTTATCTGCAATGCTTTCTTGTACCAAAGCACGAGATGGACAAGTACAGACTTCACCTTGATTGAGTGCAAACATGGCAAAACCTTCAAGAGCTTTATCTAAATAGTCATCATCTTGATCCATAACATCTTCAAAGAAAATGTTTGGCGATTTACCACCAAGCTCAAGCGTGACTGGAATGATATTTTCAGTCGCATACTGCATGATCTTTTGACCAACAGCCGTAGAACCAGTAAATGCAATTTTAGCAATACGTGGATTGGTTGCCAGTGGGCGACCCACTTCAACACCATAGCCATTGACAATATTCAGTACGCCTGGTGGTAAAATATCTTGAATTAGTTCCATTAATACTAGAATACTTGATGGCGTTTGCTCCGCAGGTTTCAGGACAATACAGTTCCCCGCAGCAAGCGCAGGTGCAAGTTTCCATGCGGCCATTAAAATAGGGAAGTTCCATGGGATGATTTGTCCGACAACGCCCAAAGGTTCATGGAAATGGTAGGCAATGGTATCTTCATCAATTTCAGAAATACCGCCTTCTTGTGCACGTAAACAGCCTGCAAAATAACGAAAATGATCAATACACAGTGGGATATCGGCTGCAAGTGTTTCGCGAATTGGTTTACCATTTTCCCACGTTTCAGCCACAGCAAGCAGTTCTAAATTTGCTTCTAAACGATCTGCAATTTTGAGTAAGACATTTGAGCGAGTGGTCGGAGATGATTTACCCCATGCGGCTTTGGCTTTGTGTGCGGCATCCAGTGCAAGTTCAATATCTTCAGCAGAAGATCTTGGAACTTTAGTAAAAACCTTGCCATCTACAGGCGAAATATTATCGAAATATTCACCTTTTACTGGTGCAACCCATTTTCCATCAATAAAGTTTTCATATTGAGCTTTAAATTGAACTTTTGAATCGGGTTGATTAGGATCGATATAGCGCATAAGAATTTCCCTTTACTTATTTTAACTGTCTGGTGATTCGACACAGTGTTTGAACGATTGTCGTTGTACTTTGAGCATATAAAGCTAAAGGTAGGAGAAAGGTTGGCTGTAAAAGCAGGCTGAAATGGTCTATATTTTAATTTTTGTCAGTGTTTTTTATGAAGTATGTTGTTGGGCTTTTATTTGAAATGAAAAGATCATCAATGAATAGAGTAAAAGCCTAGAGATACAAATACTCAGGCTTTGGTCTTAAGTTGATTGACGCTACCTAAGCAGAATGTGTTAGTGTAAATATGCAATTAAGGATAATGTTTAACATCAGTTGCAGAACAGAGTGCCAATCGATGAATAAAAAAAAGAAAAATGATGGGTAAACATCAGCAGAATACATAGGAATGTAGCAAATGTTGAGTCAACAAACGTTATTACAAAAACGGAATCAGATTGAGCGACTACGTCAGGGCAGTAGTTTATCATTAAAGCATGCCGATCAACTTGGGCAAAGTATTGCAAGTTCTTGGCAACGTTCAAATTCAGCAGCGATTCCTAAAGATCGTGAAGCTGCACCACTGATTCATTTGAAACAAGATCGTAAAAGTTTACTTGAAAGAGCGCTTGAATTTTGTGGTGATGAACTCCGACATATTGCGGAACAATCATCAATGGTGGCGGCTGTAGGTGATGTGGGCAGTACCATTGTATGGACAGCGGCGAGTGGGCAAATGCGCCATGCCGCAGAAAAAGTGCATTTTGTTGAAGGTGGGCAATGGCGTGAAGAATTGGTAGGAACCAATGCACTTGCATTATCGTTGAAAACCCAACAATCAAGTTGTGTGTTTTCAAATGAACATTACATGAGTTCAATCCATGATTGGGTCTGTTATGCCGCACCGATTATTGACCCATTTTCTAAGCAGATTTTGGGTGTGATTGATTTATCTACCACATGGGATCATCACAATAGTTTAGGTGTGCTTGCGGCAGAGCGTTGTGCCGCGATTATTCAATCGGCATTGCAAGGTGGTCAGCAGCAACAATTATTTATACGTGCCTTTTCAGTGCCACAAGTCATGTTTAATGGCAAAATTATTGTCCTTACACCACGACAAATTGAAATTTTGACCATTTTGGCACTTTGCCCACAAGGCATGAATTTAGAAAGTTTGCATCAGGCTTTATATGGCGAGCGTAAAGTCAGTATGGGAACACTAAAAGCGGAGATGTCACAATTACGTGAAATTTTAGGTGGTTTATTGGGTTCACGACCTTATCGTTTACTTGCTCATGTAGAAGCAGATTTTTTACAAATGGAAAATGCGCTCGATTCAGGCTATACAGAATCTGCCATAAAACTATGTCAGGGCGTATTTTTATCAAAAACAGAAAGCCCATTTTTAACCGCTTGGCGAGATTGCCTTGAATCTAGACTTAGTGATGCGATTTTTAAAGCCAGTGAGCCTGATCACTTATTGAGACATTTGGCACATTCACCTGAAGCGATTGATGCTGTTGAGCGTTTAATTGAGCTTACGCCTATTGGACATCCTGCGCATAAGGTTCTATTAAAATATAAGGATGAGCGTTAAAATGTCATCCTTATTTTTTTCTAAACTGCTTTGAGTCCAGATCAGTTTAGAAAAAAGGTGCTTAATACGATTGAGCAGAAATAACTAGACATAAGAATGCATAGACTTTATCAATACAATTATATATTGCTGTCTAACCAACGAAACAGTTTTTCATACACTTCTGCACGTACAGGTGGGGCAGAAAGTACTAAGTCATGCAAACCATTTTGTATCGTCATTACGGTTACAGAACCTTGTATCTTATTTGAATATTTTAAAATATCTTTGACATCTAAAATCACATCAGACGTTTGTGCATCAATATTGAACTTTTTCGGGTTTTTGGTTTGGTGTGAGCGCATCACCAAGGTTGGTACAAAGACTTTCACGCCGCTATGGATTTCTTTTTGTGCTTCAAAAATAGCATGCACAAAACTGGTATAGACCAATGGATATTTGGGTTTTTTCCATTCTAAATTGAAATCCCATTCACCTTTGAAATCTTTATGTAGACTGACAACATACCATTTGTTCAATTCACTTGGAAAACGCAAGTTCGGTAATCTTTTACCCAAAGCACTTAAACGAGGTAATGCCAATTTTTTCTTCCATAAGGGCATATTGAAGTCATAAAAGGGGCTATTACACCATAAAGCTTTAATTAAAGGATGATTTGGATGGTGTGCGACATAAAGTGTTGAGGTTAAGCCGCCTGTAGAATGTCCTGCAAGTAAGACATGATCGTGACCTTCATTACCAATGATCTCTAATGCATCGGTAATTTCGGCATCATATTCATTAATATCACGAAGATTATAAAACTTTTGATGCGGTAAATGTGAGCGCCCATATTTACGTAAATCGAGTGCGTAAAAATCGTAACCTTGTTGATTGAATTTTTCCGCCATTTCGGTTTGAAAAAAATAATCGATAAAGCCATGAATATAAAGTACTGCTTTTTGCGTACTTTTTTCTGCTTTTTTACGCACTAAGGTTGCAACGACTTTACCTTCGAAATCATCTGGATAATGTAAAGTAAGTTGCTCATAGCCTGCGCCTAAAACATCGCTTTGATAGGTTTTATTGTCCGTCATTTTTATACTCATCATTATTACAATAATTGTGTGGATGATTTATTTGAGAATAGAGCATCCATGCGCTTGCATCAGCCATCATACGAAAGAGATGTCGACCTTATATTTTATCTCTTCGACTTTAACTTGATTGTTGTAAAGTTCAAGGACTATTTTTAGAGTGATAGTATTCACTTGATATCGATTTTTTTTAGGGTATAGATCAAAAAAGCCTGCATCGAATCATAACGAGTACAGGCTTTTAAAATTTTAGAGTGCTTTTCTTCTATTAGAGCATTTCTTATAAATATTGATGTACCAATTGTAGAGTTTGTTCAAATAAATATTGCCCAAGTTCACGATTTTTGGCTTTACGGGACTTTAAAGCAGGAGTCTGTAAGCTTGCATAGTCGCCATTGCGCTGAGCCCATTCTGCTGAAAATGCAATTTTCTTAATTAATTCAGCAGGTTTAGAGGTCGGAATTAAAAATAATTTGATTGCGCTATATTGATACTTTGGCAATTCTCGATAAATTTCAGAATCAACACCACCGGGATGCAGGGCATTACTCGTCACTGAACTGCCTTGTAGTTGTTGCGCGAGGGTATTACTAAAAAGTAAGTTGGCAAGTTTACTGTTGGCATAGCTACGCACGCCATTATAGTGTTTGACCTGATCCGCTTTGAATTGATCGATATCAATCTTTCCGAGTAAATGCATCATCGAAGCAAGATGAATAATACGACCTTGTTCTGCATTTTTAAGCAAAGGCAAAAGTTTCATGGTTAATAGGAAAGCTCCAAGATAGTTCACCCCCATCTGTTTTTCAAAACCATCTGCTGTTGCTTCAAGCTGTGGGGTCATCATGCCTGCATTATTGACAAGGACATCAATTTTTTCGAATTGACCGAGTAAAGTCTCTGCTGTTTCTGCAATTTGTGAGAGATCATTTAAGTCGAGTGTAATCGTCTCAACTTTTCCTGTACCAAGTGCATCAAGCTGTTTTTTGGCTTGATTTGCTTTATCGGGGTTACGGCAAGCCAAGATAACGTGATGCCCATCTTTTACAAACGTTTCGGCTGTTGCTAGTCCAATACCTGTATTTGCACCCGTAATTAGAATTGTTTTCATAAGCTGTACTTAAAAGTATAAATAAATGGATTGATCATAATTATACCTAAAATATAAAACAATCATTTTCACGTGAACTTGACTTTTTTAGAGTGCTGAAAAGAAAGAAGTTTAAAATATGTGAATATAAACATGATTAAGGTTGTAAAAAATAAGCTATTGATATTTTAGGTTTAATAAAAATTAATTTAATTTAACCTAAATAATATTTATTTTGTTTAATTCGTCAATTCTTGTTTTTTATAATGTGATAAATTTTTGATTAATTTTGCATAGCGTGTTTATTATCAGTATTTATTGTTGAATTATCCGATCATACTGAAAATAATCATTAAAAATTTAAATAACGTTAGTTTGGTATTATAAATCATTAATGTTAACCAATCTATATTTTTATTATTTTATGTAGCTTGATTTGAATTAATAAAGTTTGTCATATGGTTAAGTAAATCTTAACATTGATTAAGTTTTAATCTATATCAAATCTTAACGGTTTCTAATTTTGGTGTGGGTTTTGAACGTAAATAAGTGTCTATTTCACGATACTTGGTTTTTCACAATTTTGTGACCCAATCATCAATAAGGAACGTACCATGCAAAAATTTAAATTATTTAGCCTAACAGCAACTTTATTGAGTACTGCATGGATGACGGGTTGTGTAAGCACCACAGTGCCAGGTTCTGTTGCTGCAGAGCGTAAACAGTTAATGTTTTATCCTGACAGCTGGACACAAAAGAAATCGGATAAAATTTATAATACTTATGAGAAAGAAAGTAAGAAAACCAACCGTTATGTGATTGATCCACGTTTAAATACCATTTTAGATCGTTTAGTTATCGCAACTAAAACTTATCAGTTACCTGAACGTAAAATTGATTGGTCTGTGCGTTTAAATTTAAGTTCAACAATCAATGCAATGTCATTGCCAAACGGTAAAATTATATTGAACTCAGCGATTGCTTGGAATGATTTAACAGATGATGAATTGGCATTCTTAATTTCACATGAAATGAGCCACGTTTTGCGTGAACATGCACGTGAGCGTAAGTCAGTTAAATATGCATCAAATTCAGCATTGTTGCTTGCTGCAACAGGTTTGGGGCAAATTCCAGCATTCTTCACAGTGTATGGTGGTCAATTGGCGTCGAGCGTGCCACTTAGCCGTGTGATGGAAACTGAAGCCGATTTAATCGGTCTAGATTTGATGGCACGTGCGGGTTATGAACCTAAAGCAGCGCTTAGCTTTTGGGATAAAACAGAAGCACGTATGAAAAAACGTAATATCGAACCATCAAAACTTGCTGAATTTTTATCAAGTCATCCTGATATTGCAGATCGTAAAGTCATTTTACAAGCCAATATGGCATCTGCTGAAAAGCAATATTTACTTGCGATTCAGCAACAAAAACCTGCTCATCAACATATACATGAAAATGTAGCGACTGCGGTGACTACATTTGATGAACAAGATGTGATTGATGCGGCTGCATATTCTCATGAAGGTTTAATCGCTTCAGTAAAATAAGCTGAGTGTATGTATGTCGTCTTTGATGGTCTTTAAACTTGAGTGATAAAAAAAGGGAATCGTTTTAAACGATTCCCTTTTTTCTTGTTTTTAGAATTTTTTAAAAACAAATAATAATTGAATGACTTTAACTACATGGCAGCTTCAAAAATAGAAATCACTTGAGCATCTGTTGCTTTACGTGGATTGGTCAGCATACAGGCATCTTTTTGTGCATTAGAGGTCATGACTGCATGATCTTCTGCTTTTACACCCAGTTCAGCTAAACCTGATGGAATACCAATCGATGCGGATAATTCACGAATGGCAGCAATTGCGGCAAAAGCAGCTTCGGTAACGGTTAAGCCATGTGTATATACACCTAAAAGCTGTGCAATTTTGGCATAGCGGTCAGGACATGCAATGAGGTTAAATTCGCAAACATGTGGCAGTAAAATTGCATTACAAACGCCGTGTGGAAGGTTGTAGAAACCACCCAATTGATGCGCCATCGCATGAACATAACCCAATGATGCATTGTTAAATGCCATACCTGCCAAATATTGAGCATAAGCCATTGCATCACGGGCTTCTAAGTTTTCACCATTGGCAACGGCAGGGCTAAGCCATTCGCTGATCATGCTAATGGCTTTCTCAGCACAGGCATCGGTAATTGGATTTGCCGCAGTTGAGACATAGGCTTCAACTGCATGGGTTAAAGCATCCATACCTGTAGCAGCTGTTAGTGCAGCAGGTTTTGCGATCATGAGTTTAGGATCGTCAATGGCGACCAGTGGCGTACAACGCCAATCGACAATTGCCATTTTGACATGTGTATCTGTATTGGTGATGATACAAAAACGCGTCATTTCTGAAGCTGTACCAGCAGTGGTATTGATTGCTACAAGGGGAGTCATTGGAACTTTACTTTGATCTATACCTTCATAGTCACGAATATGACCACCGCCCGCCGTGACAAGTCCGATGCCTTTTGCACAGTCATGTGATGAACCACCACCAAGTGAAACAATGAAATCACAAGCATTGTCATTGTATGCATTCACGCCATTGTGTACGTTAATGTCTGTTGGATTTGGTTCGGCACCTGCAAAAATGTGGCTCGCTACACCTGCCTCAGTCAAATAACCTGCAATTAAATCGGCTACGCCAAATTTATATAAACCTGCATCGGTCACAATGAGTGCTTTTTTTGCACCTAAATTCTGTGCTTTAGCTCCAACTTCTTTGGCACAACCCGGACCAAAAAGTGAAACACATGGGATGTAAAAGCCGTTTGTTTGATCTGCAATAT
>CAXYZD010000101.1:0-8787 GCA_964293455.1 uncultured Acinetobacter sp.
TCACGCGCATTTAGCCGTGAACGTCGCTACCCAATCGTCAATGGTTGGAAAGCAGGAGTATAAAGTCTATGGTGATGAGTAACTCCCCTTCTTCAACAGGTTTTACTCAGAACCTAGCACAAGAACTTGCTCAAGCACTTTTGCTTGAGCAAGTTCGTTTCACCAAACAACAACTATTACAGCCTGAAAATAAAAACTATATTCGCAATTTTATTTCTCAATCTTATCGCCATGCAGATCAAATTTTACTGAAAGACTTCATTCAGCTTGAACAACTCAATGCCGTGGTTGAAAAGTATGCTTTTGAACTCAATTTAGGCGCAGATATTCTTGAATTTATTGGCTTTGTTGCGCAAAAAGTGCATAAATTTTCAGTCAACAGTAACACCATTTTGCACGACTTATTGTCCGATGAAAATTTTGAATTATGGTTATTTAAAATTTTAGAATTAGAACAACTCAAAGATTACCTCCAAGACAATTTACAGCATAATCCCCAAATTCAACATGTCAGCTTACAGCTAGCCAATCAAATTTTAGAAAGTAATACCCCTTGGCTCAATCAACTGCGCCACTACAATAGCAAACAAAGTAATATTGGCAGTAAAGTGCTGAGCTTCATTCAAGATCAACAACAAAATATTGAACTCAAACTTGAACAGCAACTCGCAACCGCCATTCGCACGCAAATCAGCCACATTATTTTATTACCCCATGAAGATTTAGCCGGTATTGCTACGTACATTTGGGATGAAGTGAAACAACATTCACTCAAAGAAATGCTTTCTCAAGTGGCATCCATCGACTTTGAAGAATTCTTTATATTGGTGTATGAAACATGGAAAGAACTGCGTCAAACTGACTTTATGCAATCACTGATTTTGAATATTGTCGAAGCATTTTATGAATATTTTGGTGAATACAGCTTACAAGAATTACTGCATGCTGTCGGGTTAAATGAAAATGATCTCTTTATAGAAGCGGATCGCTTTATACCACATTGCTTGGGTGCGCTCGATACGCACAATTTACTCGATGATATTATTCAATCGTTGATTGCACCTTTCTATCTCAACCAAGCAACACAACAATTAATTGAAAATTATCTGGTTTTAAATAAATCAATTGAATAACGTTTAAACTTCTAATTTTAATAATAATGACCTATTTTAAGGTTGAATCATGATTTTAATGATCGATGTGCAATATCATTTACAAGGTGCAACCGCAGTCGCAGGTCTAATCAAAGATTGGCAGAGCACACAGTTTGATAAAACCTATACCATAGACATCAAGGATGTCTTAGATTATCAAGCAGGTCAGTTTTATCAACGAGAGCTTCCCTGTATCTTGCAATTATTAGACGTTATTGAAGAACATTATGACTATATCATCATTGATGGTTATGTTTTTTTAAGCGCTGAACAAAGCCCCGGTTTGGGCTTCCATCTTTGGGATGCGCTTACCATTAAAAAACCAATTATAGGCGTTGCAAAAAATTTCTTTAAGGACACACCACAAAACTGTGAAATTTTACGTGGGAAAAGTCAAAAACCACTTTTTATTACATCCATCGGTATAGATTTAATTGATGCAAAGCAGAATATTTTAAAGATGTCAGGTGAACATCGCATCCCCGATTTAATTAAAAAAGTGGACTCGCTAACCAAACAAAAAGGCTCAATAGATTGATACAAGTCAATCAGTACCAAACAATATATCTTTTATTTTTAAAATTAAAAACACAATACAAAAAAAGAGACCACGTTATAAAACGTGGTCTATAAAAATGGTGGCTATGACGAGACTTGAACTTGTGACCCCCGCATTATGAGTGCGGTGCTCTAACCAACTGAGCTACATAGCCGTAAACTGTGGGCGCATTATCTAAATTTCTGCATCATGCGTCAAGCCTAGTTTCGCTTTAATGCTCACAGTTTAAACAACTGACAATCAAATGTTTAAAATTAGTACATATTTATTCTAAAGACCATGCACAATAGTCAAATAATCCAAAGAGATGATCTTATGCGCATTCAATATTTACTCATCACCACGCTTATTCCACTGCTTGGCGCTTGTCAGGTCATTAGCCCCATTTTTGTCGATTACAATGGCGTACGTATGGATGTCGCAAAATGGATTAACAATCACCAACTCCTAAGCATGCAACAAAAACGTAGTATGGCTCAACTCAGTAAAGCTCAACAAAAATTAGTCCGTATTGATAGCATTTCAAACGACCAAAAATTGAGTATTAGTAAAGAGAACTCAATTGCATTACATTGCGCCCATTTACACCTGAGTGCTAAACAAATAGATCAATTACAAAATCAAATTTTTGACACAGAAGAGAAAGAAAGAATATTAAAAAAATATGATCAAGAATTTCCAAAAATTAAACTAGATAGCTCAACGATTCAATGTGAATAAATTTTAAAACGAGTTGCAATTTTCATTAATAATTTTCGGCAACTCAAATTTCAGACAAAAAGAGACCACGTTATGAAACGTGGTCTATAAAAATGGTGGCTATGACGAGACTTGAACTTGTGACCCCCGCATTATGAGTGCGGTGCTCTAACCAACTGAGCTACATAGCCGTAAACTGTGCGCGCATTATGTATTTTCCTTGCTTTAACGTCAAGTACTTCTGCGTCTAATTGATCAAAATTTAGTGAAGTGAGCCGATAAGCCGGGTTCTGTCGAGAACGATCATTCCTCTAGGCGTACAATCACTCATACGCTCAAGCGACCTACCCGAATCCAGCACGGGCCGTGCCTCAGGATTCCTATTTGGTCTTGCTTCTGGTGGGGTTTACCTTGCCGTGAACTGTTGCCAGACACGCGGTGCGCTCTTACCGCACCCTTTCACCCTTACCTTCGATTCCAATTGCTCAGAAACATAATGAAGGCGGTCTTCTCTCTGCTGCACTTGCCGTCGGTTTACACCGCCCAGGCGTTACCTGGCACCCTGCCCTATGAAGCCCGGACTTTCCTCCCCTGTTTCAATCACGGAGATCTACACAGCAGCGATCGTCTGGCTCACTTCGGGGCGAATACTAGCAAGTTTTTCACTTAATTGCTCGTACTTTTTTGAGCAATTAACTTTTTATACTTATCCATTAACTCATCATTGCTTTCCACATGCTCAGGATCGTTCGGAATACAATCAACAGGACAAAATAATGCACACTGCGGCTGATCAAAATGACCTACGCATTCAGTGCACAAATTCGGATAGATTTCGTAAATCTCTGCGCCCATAAAAATCGCTTCATTTGGGCACACAGGTTCACACACATCACAATTGATACATTCATCGGTAATGATTAAAGACACTTCACCAGCCTTGTTGATGTTTACGTGTAAATGCGTCTACAACACACGGCGGTACAAACTTATTGACATCACCCTTTAAGCGAGCAATTTCACGTACCATGGTTGAAGAAATAAAAGAAAATTGTTCAGATGGTGTTAAAAACACCGTTTCAAAATGCTGATCTAACTGACGGTTCATATTGGCAAGCTGAAATTCATATTCAAAATCAGATACTGCTCTTAAACCACGCAATACTGCTGTGGCATTTTGCTCACGAGAAAAATTAACCAATAGACCATCAAAACCAACAAACTCAACATTGGGTAAATGTTTGAGCGATGTTTTCGCTAAATTAACCCGTTCTTCTAAACTGAACACAGGATTTTTATGATGCCCAATGGCAATTGCCACGACAACTTCATCAAACATTCTTGCCGCACGGGCAACTAAATCGACATGACCATTGGTGATTGGATCAAATGTTCCTGGATAGATGACACGAGTTTTAGACATCCATTGTACTCTGCTTGGTTATATATACGCATAGTTTATCAAAAACTACTCACTTAGCGAACTATCTAGAGCAATCTACAGTAATTGAAATGACTTCACCTCAAGGCAAGTTTAAGGCACAATAAGGCATTCCTGGAATTTTTGTATTATGTCGAAAAATATTGTCGTTAAAAAAAATAATGGTGGGACGATTGCACAGAATAAACGTGCACGCCACGATTATTTCGTTGAAGAAAAATTTGAAGCAGGACTTTCACTGCAAGGTTGGGAAGTCAAATCGCTTCGTGCTGGCCGTATGACCATCACTGAAAGTTATATTACCTTTAAAAACAATGAGGCCTATCTGTTTGGTGCCCAAATTCAACCGTTATTGACGGCATCTTCGCATGTGGTACCTGAAGCGACACGAACACGTAAGCTTTTGCTTTCTCGCCGTGAACTTGAAAAGCTCATGGGTGCAATTAACCAAAAAGGTTATACCTGTGTACCATTGGCATGTTATTGGAAAGGTCGTTTAGCGAAAATTGAAATTGCACTGGTGAAAGGTAAACAATTGCATGATAAGCGTGCAACTGAAAAAGATCGTGACTGGCAACGTGATAAATCACGAATTATGCACAAATAAATCCAATCTGTATTTAATCAAAAACCTCCATATTTTGGAGGTTTTTTTGTTACTTATTCAATAATCAATTTAGCAGAATTTCAAACCTCCGTAGCAGTTTGAAATAATTTTTTGGTTCGCCAATTGTTGATTTTGCAATTTAAAATACACAGGATTTACTAGAGTAGAAGAATTTAAATCAGCTTGAATTGTTGATGTTAGTGGGTTATCAGCCAACAAACTTGCAATTGCACCCAAACTTGTTGCATTTGCCTTAGGTTTATTTACATAGTCAGGTGTTAAAGTTTGAGTAACACGCTGAGCAACTTGAGCTAAAATTGCATCATTTAGAATAATCGGTTGCGTTACATTCAATTTACCTAATTGAACAGGTTCAGCAAAGGACATCCACCAACCTTTTTGAGCGACATCGGTATTTTCCCCCATCTGACTAAAACTAGTTTTGCCAACATCGGCTGCATTCACTGTCGCACCCGGCCAGAGCAATGCCATAGATTGCAAGGATAGATATCCACCTGTACCAGTCAATGGAATATTATGAAACATACTTAAAGATTGTTCAAAATCGATGCTTAAATTTAAATTTGTAATTGCAGAATCTTTACCCATTTTAAATTTAGCTGTATCTTTCAATGCTGTAATCAAACCACAACCTCGACCACTCACATTATTACAATTTAAATCAACTTCCAATATATCTTTGGTAAATAGATCTGGTGAATATAGACCAGCACTATCAGCTGCAATCGGAATTTTGCTCAGTACTGTTCTAATATCATTTACTGTTGCCTTCGTTAAACGTGAACCATTTACAACAAAAGGATTAATTTTAAAATCGGTTGAAACCGAAGGAACTGTAATTCCTGTTGAGTTTTGAGATGTTGGCTTACTCATAAAGTTAATATCGGTATCAGCAAGTAAACATGTACCTAATATCCCTGCACATAATCTTGCAACACCGCCTAATTGTTGGTTTTGAGTTAAACCAAATGTGGTTTGCTGTGTATATGCTGTACCCGTTGTTCCTGCAATTTGCATAAACCCACTTAAACGCTGAATACCATCTGTCGTTGAAGCCTGTATACCATTATCTATACCTGCAGAAAGCAAGGCATTAATTTTTTCTGCACTAAAACGCAGACCTTTTATTTCACGAGTAGAAGCAGAATTCGGATTACTAATTGCAAACTCCATAAACGGATTAGTAATCTTGCCACTCGTTGCTGCACGTCCGTTACTATAAATAGGAACACCATTTGCATCATACGAGCTTGGTAAACCACTTAATGATAGATTCTTAATATCAATATCGCACGCACCTGCACCATTTACACCACCACAGCCCAATTGTAAGTTTTTAATGTTAGTATTGATTTCTAACTCTGCTTCCATACCTAATTTATAAAATCCAATATTGTTACTCCCTGTAATATTTTTCATTGGGTTCTTGGTATCAGTTGGCGCAAGATAAGACAAACTCATTAAAGCTTGTCCTTCTACTTTCGACATTTCTGTATCGGATAATTCCGTTAATTTATTCGTATCAGCGAACGTATTTTGCATCATTCCCAATACGAGAAATGTGCAAAATGAAAGTTTCAATGTTGTATGCCTAACCATCAAAATAATACTCCATTTTATTTTCATAGCTTAATTTTAGTTTTATTGAATAATTATCAAGCAACAAGAGTACATCAACATTGGCGAAAATATACAAAATAGCAAAATTCATCACATTAAAATAAATAAAATATGAGGTAAATATAATAAAAATTGATTTAAATTAAATTAAATTAAAACCTTAACAGTTTATTGTTTAGTTATTCTTATTGGCATTTTATTACATACCACTTATCTGACAACTAAGTAAAAATAAAAAAAGCGAGAAATATTCTCACTTTTTTATGTCGTAAGTATTGATGTTTTAACCACTCAATCTCGACTGATTATCTATCTCATTTTTTGTTTATTCTATTCACGACTTGAGCAATATGCTCACCAAACCATCTTGCTGTTTCCAAGTCACCCGATGGCGGGGTAATTTCAGCAGGTGCATTGTCCGATTGAGTCATTAAGCCTAAAAAGCTCGACATACGGTTTAAATCAGCTGCGCTACGACCTGTTGGCATCATGGGTAAACCTGTCCATAACATGCCATGTTGCATAGCAAAAAGGTTGATTTGTTGCAAAACTGCTAATTTATCCCCACTCAATCCTCCACCATTGGTAAAAGCCGCTGCAAGTTTACCTTGCCATGATCGTGCTAACCAACGCTTTGAAGATTGTTCCATAAATTGTTTTAAACTTGATGTCAGACTACCCATATAAGTTGGACAACCCATAATGATTGCATCAGCTTGATCTAAGGTATCCCAATCAATTGCATCAATTGACATTAAATGCACTTTCACGCCTGATTGCATCACACCTTGTGCAATGCACTGTGCAACTTTTTCGGTATGACCATAAGGGCTGTGATAAACGATTGCAACAGAGCAAAAAGATAAAGACATATCAATAAAAACAAACAAATTTGATCAAGTTTAACATTAATTATTGCATAAAGACGAATGTTGCCATGCGTCCTGTCTTGGCATCACGGCGATAAGAATAAAAGTCTTGATCTTGACGATAAGAACACTGATCGCCACCGAGTACGATATTAATGCCTTGTAAATTTAAAATATAATGAGCAATTGCATACAAATCGGCATAGAACTTGCCATCCTGCTCACCCGCTTTAAATGCAGTTTCAAGCTCAGGATATTTATTACAAAATGCGATTTTTACTTCTGTACCAATCTCAAAACACGGTTGACTAATAGCAGCGCCCATCCATGCCCAAGTCGGCTGACTTTGCATTTCAGCCACTGTATTTTCAATAATACCGCCTGCTAAACCACGCCAACCTGCATGTAAATTGGCAATTTCTGTACCTTTGGCATTACCTAAAACTACAGGCAAACAATCGGCTGTCATCATCATTAAGGCATGTTGCGTAGATTGTGTCACTAAACCATCGCCAATTAAGGCTTCAAAACATATTTCATCATTGATTGTATGACAAATAGTACTGTGTGTTTGCGTCATCCAAGTGATTTTTTTCACACCGTATTCAGCAAAATCATCGAGTAAAATCATGCGATGTTGCTGTGCACGTTCAGGCAAGTCATTGACATGCAATGCAAGATTAAATCCTGCAAGTTCAGGCTGTTCAGTATCTAATGCTTTGGCATGCTGAATCTGTGTCTGCCCAACATAAACTTTTTTTGGCAAACCTTGAACAAATTGCATGTCAACCTCCCGATGGTGTGATGGATGCATCCCAATTGATGTCATCCATGTCCTTTTATAATATCGAAAAACGATACTTTGCATATTAATTCAAAATCAGTGTCCGATATTTCATCACTATGCCATTTTCATAACATCGCATGAAGAACTTCACTCGAACAATTCATTCAATTAATAAGCTTTATTTTCAGTGCGTAAAATTTCCAAGAATGCAGTGAAGTCATCAGCCCATGGCGCTTCAAACATCATTTCTTCTTTGGTTTTAGGATGAACCAAGCCCAATTTAGTTGCATGTAATGCCTGACGTTTAAAGCCACGTAATGCATCGGTTAATAACTCTGATGCGCCTGCTGGGACTTTTACTCGGCTCATATACACAGGATCACCAATCAATGGAAAACCTAAGTAACTAAAATGCACACGAATTTGATGTGTACGTCCAGTTTCAAGTTGCGCTTGCACACGAGTAAAGTTTTGGAAGCGCTCTTTGACGTTGAAATGCGTAACTGCATCACGTCCACCCGGTAAAATTGCCATTTTAATACGGTCAACAGGATGGCGTTTAATTGGCTCATCAATCGTGCCGCCTGCAATAATATTGCCATAGCAGATTAAATCATAAATACGGTAAACCGTTTTTTTAGCCAATTGTTTACTGAGTGCAAACTGAGACTCAAGGTTTTTAGCCACAACCAAAAGACCGCTGGTGTCTTTATCGATACGATGTACCAAACCTGCACGGGTCAATTCAGCAGATTTGGGATAGTGATACAATAATGCATTGACCAAAGTACCATTCGGATTACCCGCCCCTGGATGTACAATCATGCCGACAGGTTTGTTGATGACCATAATATCGTCATCTTCATAGATAATATTTAATGGAATATTTTCAGGTTGTGCTGCAGTTTGCACTTCAAGTTCAACTTCAAGCGTCAACATTTCGGTGCCTTCGCACTTAAATTTTGGCTTAACAACGTTACCATTTACCAACAAATGGCCGTCTTTCATCCATTGCTTGAGTTTTTCACGA
>CAXYZD010000102.1:0-8763 GCA_964293455.1 uncultured Acinetobacter sp.
CTGCTTGGGTCTGAACTTGAGGCTTGCTTGAACAACTATGCCCTTCTTGACCA
This sequence comes from uncultured Acinetobacter sp., assembly GCA_964293455.1. Lineage (GTDB taxonomy): Bacteria > Pseudomonadota > Gammaproteobacteria > Pseudomonadales > Moraxellaceae > Acinetobacter. The sequence continues at coordinate 54 of CAXYZD010000102.1, forward strand.
TGTGAATGACTTGAACAGCCTTCACCATGTTGAATTTTTTGCTGAATCACATGCATATTCAACTCTTGAATACCGTGCGGTTCTAAAGCATCGGCTAAATCATCATGGATTTTTTGTAAATGGTCTGCTTCTTCAGGAAAGGTATTGATCGTGATCTGTAAAATTTTACCTTCAACATTGACCTGTGTAATACGATCTTTCAGTATATTACTCGATTCAGGCAAAATATAGCTTTGTAATACGTGCTGAACGCCCTCTTCATTCACCTCCAGAGCAGGTGAAAAGACAGATTTAAGAGAAGAAAGCCACGACATACGATGCTCCAAGGCAAAATACAACAAGTACAAAACGTACAAAGGTAAACATGAATGTATAGTTTAACGATAAATTGCACTCAGGTTAAGCTAAGTTAGCTCTACAGCATCAATTGCAACCATTTTGTTCAAGCAAATGAAGAATAATACCAATACAAAATGCCTTTCTCTAATGAAAAATAGTGGTTCACTTTTATATTAAATATGCATATTTTATAGAAATTTTTATTCTAAATAGCATCAAAAATTAAGCTCAAATAAAAAGGATAAGCTGAATATTATTTAGTAAAAATTAATATTTCATATACAAAATCAAATTATTTTTTAAGTTATATTCAATCTAGCCCGTTATTTATATTGAAAGAACCATACCAACAATCAGAGAGTATTCATGAAATCTATATTTGCATGCATGATCGCATTGACCATGTCGGCTTCAACTTTAACGTTTGCGGCAAGTGAAACAACGTCAATCCGTACTGTAGGTGGTCAAATCGTATCTATTGGTGACAGTTTAAGTGATATGACAACGCGTCTAAATCAATCACCAAAGTCTATGAATACTTATGAAGTTAAAGAAAATGATGTGGGAAAAACTGTTTCTGATTATGTATATGAGATTTCAGGTATAACCTATACTTTGACCATTATTAACAACCAAGTACGCAAAATTGTATGGTCTAGAAACTAAAGCATTACTACATTTTCAACACTCATCTTAATTCTAAAAATATGATTTCAAAAAATAAAACCACTGCTCTTAAAACAGTGGTTTTTTTATCTTTCTATTGATTACAAATAGCTATAGCAGAAACATTAAAGTCATTCGTACGCTAACAACTTATGCTTTTGGTGTTGTATCGTCTTTAGAAACACTTTCTGCTGTTGTTGTTTCTGAATCTTTACTTTCATCCACAGCATCATCAGATTTGTGTTTTAAGTCATTCAGTGCTTTCTCACCTTTAAGTAAAGCTTCTTGCGCTTTATGCTTCAAATCATCTGCAACTTTTTCAGCACTTAATTTTGCTTCTTTGGCTTTAAGACTTAAATCATCTGTTATTTCCGAAGCCTTCGTTTTTACAGCATCTGTCACAGTTGATGCTTTATGCTTTAACTCTTCTGTTACGGCTGATGCTTTACTTTTTAAATCATCAAATGTAGACATCATGCTTTCTCTTTTTTATACGAGGAACTTATAGTTATAGCAATAGAATGTAGGCAAGCGTAAAATTACTGCAAATCACAATATTTAAACAACGCATTGTTACGAATAAATTTTACACTCGACTTTAATATTTTAATTTTACTTAAAGAATAGACATTTAAATGAATACTGTAATCAAAGCTAAAATGATCAAAATATGTGAACAAAAAATTGCGTTGAAAGGTGAAAATGTTGGTCTATCTTTTTATGCTTTTTTCGCCAATAAAAATGATGATCCTGAAACACTGATGCAAGTGGCGACATGGTGGATTCAAAAACACCAACTCGATCATTTTGAAAAAGCAGTGAAAATTAAACAAATGATTGAAAATGAATGTTCAATATCAGGTTCTTAAAATAATTCTTCATACTTTTGCATATGAGTAAAAATGCCCTCTTGTCGTTTATGTTGATCAATTTGTGGGACTAAGCGTTGAAAATGTTCAGAATTTACATGCGTATCTAAAGCATTTCGATCTTGCCATTCTTCAATAAAAACAAAATGTCCCTTATTTTTAACATCATAGTATAGATCATAAGCGATGCAACCTTTTTCCAATTTTGTTTTCTCAATCAATTCTTTATATAAAGGTAAAACAATGTCAACTTTGTCTATTTGAATGAAGTCTTCTGCAATCAGTTTCAGCATTGATTTTCCTAATGTTTAAAGTGGTGGAGGTAAAAACGTGTATTTAGGTTGTGACTGAGAGTGTAATTTATCCTGTGCTATTCTTTTTAAAATTTTTAAATAGAAAAAGTGACCACTCAACACACCGATCAATAAGGGAATCGCTAAAATAACAAAACTGACTAGACCAAATCGTAGGCTTTCTTGTACTTCCGCCATTCTGCCATCTAGAAACTGAAAGAAAAATATTAAACTGAACCAAATTAGACCGCATCTACTGAATAATTTAAATAAAGGCTTAGGTTCAAATATTTTCAAAGGTGCACTGAATAAGCAAAAAATACAGCCATAGCAAAGCCATGCGAGCAGAATCAATGGTGGAGTAAGATAAATCATGACTTCTATACCCCGTTGTGCCGTTCGCTCAGAGGCTAAGACAAATAAATCGCCATGATAAAAATTTAAAAATAGACAAAATGGAATCACTAAACTGAGTACAGAAACCACACTGGCAAATATAGATGACAATAATAATGACCAAGATCGCATGATGCTTTCCTCTTTTGATCTTGGAATAATTATTGTTTTTCCGAATGTAGATTTTATGCGCTAAATGTGAAATTTGGGTGAAGTTTTATGCTAAACCTTCACCCATTATTTATACATTCATTTTATATTTAGCAAATACACTTTACGAACGAACATTCCCCATAAAATTCATCGCGCTAAACAACCAAATAAACAAGACAAAACAACGACCTTGCGTAAAGTGATTGAGTTCAGAACCATGTAAAATATTATGACGTGTTGAACTTATTGTCGAACTACTATCCATTTTATAGGCAGGTAATTCTGAGAAATACGGATTTAATTCATGGGCAATTTTTGCCTTATGCCACAAACTTTTAATTTCATGCCCTTTTAAACCAGGAACGACTTTATAAACATCAATAAATTTACTGTCTTGCTGTTTTAAATAACCATGTTGAACTAATACAGCCGTGAGTAATCCTTCCAAAAGCGCATAAAGTACAGGGACACAACCAACATAAAATTCAGATTGATAAAGTTTAAAACTTTGCATTAACACCGTTTTAAATTGCTCTTTTTGCTCGCCTATTTCCAATGTATCAAAAGCTTTGAGCATTTCAGATTGAAAAAATTCACCATTCATAACGTCCAATAAATCAAAGCTTTTAACGTCATCTGCATCATTGATCAATTTCCAAAAATGCACCAAATTCAAGGCATCATTGGCAAATTTTGTACCAACTGGTTGTTCCAAGTTATCTGCAAGCACATTGAAATATGCTTCATCAACAGCAAGTTGATGCAAAGTTTTAATTAGAAATGAATGCTCATCTTCTGAAATATCTTCCAAATAAGCTTCAGCCTGTTTAAGAATGTTATTTTCCAACTGCTGTTTGGCTTTTTGATTTTGTGGAATGCGTGTTACTTCACGATCAAAATCATCATGGTCAATATCGTTAAAATCATGATTAATCATTTATAGGCACTCAAATCGGACGGCATCAAAGCGACATTATCGCTATTCTTTGGCAAACAATATACAGAAACATTATTTTGAAAACATTTCACCGATTCTATTGTGCATCTTCACAGCAATTACGCTAAAATCGATGACCTTATATAAATACGAATGAGAGCGTCGATCCGTGCGTAATATTTTAGTGACTAATGCCCTTCCATACGCAAATGGCCCAATTCATATGGGACATTTACTCGGTTACATCCAAGCAGATATTTGGGTTCGTGCCATGCGTGCAATGGGACATGATGTGACTTATGTCTGCGCGGATGATGCACACGGCACAGCCATTATGCTTCGTGCAGAGGCAAATGGTATTACACCTGAAGCGCAAATTGCCAATGTGCAAAAAGAACACATTCGTGATTTTGATGGTTTTGGTGTGCATTTTGATCACTATGATTCAACCAATAGTGATGAAAATAAAAACCGTTCTTCTGAGATTTATATCAAAAACCGCGAAGCAGGCAATATTGCCATTCGCCCTGTAACACAGCTTTTTGACCCTGAAAAAAGCATGTTTTTGTCAGACCGTTTCATTAAAGGTACATGCCCGAAATGTAAAGCGGAAGATCAATACGGCGACTCATGCGAAGTATGTGGTGCAACGTATAATGCCACTGAATTATTGAATCCAAAATCAACGCTCAGCGGTGCTGAACCTGTAGAGAAATCTTCAGATCATTACTTCTTTAAACTGCCAAACTTTGCAAAATATTTGCAGAAATGGACACGTGATGAAGGTCGCTTACCTGTTTCAATTGCCAATAAACTTGATGAATGGTTTGAAAATGGTTTGAACGATTGGGATATTTCCCGTGATGCACCGTATTTCGGTTTTGAAATTCCTGATGCGCCAAACAAATATTTCTATGTTTGGGTCGATGCACCTATTGGTTATATGTCGAGTTTTGAAAACTACATTAAAACCAAACGTCCTGAACTCAGCTTTGACGAATATTGGAAAAAAGATTCTAAAAATGAGGTCTATCACTTCATTGGTAAAGACATCGTTTATTTCCACGCTTTGTTCTGGCCTGCAATGCTTGAAGGTGCAAACTACCGTACGCCATCGGGTTTATTCGTAAATGGCTTCTTGACTGTAAATGGTCAGAAGATGTCGAAATCTCGTGGTACATTTATTAAAGCCGAAACTTATTTAGAGCATTTAAACCCTGAATATTTACGTTACTACTTTGCCTCTAAACTGTCCGATAAAGTTGAAGATTCTGACTTAAATCTTGATGATTTTGTTCAAAAAGTAAATTCTGACTTAGTCGGTAAAGTTGTAAATATTGCAAGCCGTTGTGCAAAATTCATTAATACCAAGTTTGACAACAAGCTCTCTGCAACGTGTGCAGAACCTGAACTGGTTCAAAGCTTTATTGATGCAGGCAAATCTATTGCGACTCAATATGAAGCACGTGAATTTTCTGCTGCAATTCGTGAAATCATGGCACTTGCTGACAAAGCCAACCAATATATTGATGAGAAAAAGCCTTGGGCTTTGGCTAAAATTGAAGGCGAAGAACAACAAGTTCATGATGTTTGTTCTGTCGGTATCAACTTGTTCCGTCAATTGGCAATTTACCTTGCGCCTGTGTTGCCAACGCTTGCAAACCAAGTTCAAGACTTCTTGAAAATGGACAGCTTCAACTTTGCATCAGGTAAAACGATTTTAGTTGATCATGAAATTGCATTATTCCAACCACTTATGCAACGTGTAGACCCGAAAGCTGTTGCGTCTATGGTCGATGCTTCTAAAGACTCTTTAGCTGCTGCGGCTGAACCTGTCAAAGTTGAGAAGAAGAAAGAAAAGAAAGTTTCGGAGAAAAAGCCTGAGCCTAAAGGGGGCGAGGCAGAAATTATTGGTATCGAAGACTTTATGAAAGTTGATCTTCGTGTCGCTGAAGTTTTAGATGCTGCCACTGTTGAAGGTTCTGATAAATTACTTCAACTCACTTTAAATGTTGGCGAAGCTGAACCACGTAATGTATTTAGTGGTATTCGTGAATTCTACCAACCTGAAGACCTTAAAGGCAAATTGGTAGTGATGGTTGCAAACCTTGCACCACGTAAAATGCGTTTTGGTATCTCAAACGGTATGGTTTTAGCTGCGGGCAATGGCGAAGGTGTTTGGGTAATTTCACCTGAAAACGGTGCTAAAGCGGGTGATAAGGTTTCTTAAGATTACATCTTTAAATGAGAGCCTCTACTGATGTAGAGGCTTTTTATCATTTAAATTTAGTAATATCTACTACATCTGTCTTAATTTTTAAATATTCATATATAACCTTACTCTTATTAAATAATCTTTCATCATTGGTTATAAAAAAATCACAATAACTTGCGAATGCTACATGTGAAATATCAGTTTGGGCACTTACAAATTTTTTCTCATTTTTCAATTTCTTCTCAGGTCTAAATCCACTGAGATTTAAATTAGTAAATATTGCATGTATTTTTTCAAAATTGAAATTACAATTCCTAATTTGCAAAAAGTCATCTAATTCTACTTTTTGTAGCGAATCATTATCTTTTTTCAACATACTCCAAATTTTAATTAACACATTTGGATATTCAATTTTATTTATTTGGTCAATGTTTATTTTAAGAGAATTTCTATATGCTAAATGAGCATCAGTTTCACTATTCGCTTGCCTTAAATTTTCTACATTACTTCTAACTAATGCTTCAAAATCAGGCATCTGAGCTTTCATACTATAAAGTTCATCTTCCTTTTGAAGGATAAACAATTCTACAGCAGGATTATTATTTTCTTCAGTTTTTAGAATCCTTATTTGTTCATCCAAAAAATCTAAAATTTTATATTGTGCTCTAATCTGTTCATTAGCCATTTCATCATAATCTTTAACACCACCATACAAAGCAAAAATATTTCTTTGTAAAGGTTGAGTGATGTAATCATATTTCATACTCTCACTTATATATTCATTGTAGTAATTAATGACTGAACCTGAATGAATTTTCATTTTTCCTGTAAACTTAAAATCTTCACCAAGCACAGGTTTTAAATAAAAAGCGTTAAAATAATCTAACAATTTTAAAAAATTATCAGAATACCTTCTATCACTTAATCCTGATCTATATATCTCTTGAAATGTACTATCAGAATATACGACTTGAACTCTATCTTTAAATCCATTAAAAAAATGAACATCATTAGTTAAGCAATCAATGAATTCATCTAAAATATTTTGATCAAGATAAGCCAAAGGTTTTCCTGAATATTGTTTTTCATCCATAAGTCTTTTAATTCATTTAAAATTTTATAAATTAATCACTTCATCCCAAAAATTAACTTTAATCCAAGCAAAGTCATCACCCCACCCGCTACACGATCAAACACTTTCTTAAACTTCAAATACACACGGCGTGGCTTTTCCGCAGATAATGCAACGGCAACAAGTGAATACCAACCCGCATCAATAAAAAAGCACAGCATCGGCAAAACCACATAAAAATAGCTTGGAATTTCTTTTGGTAAAAGTGCAGTAAAAATACTCGCCAAAACAATCGCAATTTTAGGGTTACTCAACTGAGTAATAAAACCCAAACGATATGCTTGAGCATAGCTCATGGTCTGACTTTGACCATCTGCTTGTTCCATTGGTTCTTTGGCATGTTTAATAATTTTATAGGCAAGCCAAAGCAAATACAGACCACCACAGATTTTAAGCACCAAATAAGCAGAAGGCACTGCCAATAAAACAGCTTGCAAGCCCATCACCGCCAAAAAACCAAAAAATGCCGCACCTGTACCTGTTCCTAAAGCAGTGAATAAACCATGCTTTCTTGAAATCGCAATCGAGTTTTTAGCCACATAGATAAACGTTGGACCAGGACTCATTGCGCCAAGCATCAGTGCTAAAGCGATTGAACTTAATATGAGCAATGATTCCACAATGTCTAACCTGATCACACCAATAATTGTGGTGATTTTACTGTAAAAATAAATCTATATGAACATTTTTTAGATAAAAATGAAAATGATCCATTCTATCCTTTCATCAAACATTAAATTGAATTTACCCACTCAAATATTTATATAGATCAAGGCGTATAGTCCCATCGATATGAATGATATCTATCCTTTTTAAACAATCACTTATTATTTATTTTCAATATTCTGATCATGATTTAAATCACTGACATTGAGTCTATAATCCTTTTCATAAACAGGCATGCCTGCGATATGAATCGAACGAACTTCTGTTTTCGTTGGTGTAGGTGCTTTCTGATCACATCCTATCAACATAAAAACAGCTAATATACTAAAACCTATAGATAATTTTTTCATCATAGATCCTCATTGATTATTTTTATTCTTTACAGCATAGCACTATTGTTTAAAAATTAACCTAAAATATGAAATAATTTTGGCTCAATCATGCAGAATTTGAATGTGATAAACACAGGGAACTTTTTGATTTAAAATCTTTACCCCATGTTCGATAGCCTTGTGTATCAATGTGATAACGATTATTGCCATACACACCTAAACCCATTTTGAGAGTTTTACCCTCAGTTTTCCAAAACTGGCAAAGTGATTTAACCAAGTTTTCTCGTTCTTTTTGATTCGTTTCTTTTGGTTTTAAGACATGAAAATCTACTGCATAATGATTGAGATGTTTACTCTTTCCTGCACCTTTTATACAACTGTTTAATGTTGGGCTACGGTACATTGCAGTAATGGTGTAACGCTGAAAGTAATTTTGCTGATGAAGTTGATTGAGTAACTTTAAACTGCCAGTAATATTATTCCATTCTTTTTTTGGTGGTATGGAAAACCGTTCCGATTCACATACTTTGCTCATGAAATTTCGATTGCTCATCACTTCCAGCTTGGTCGGTTTTTGTATTAAATATTGACTGATAAACTGAAAATATTCATCTATAAGTTTAGGGTCTTGTTTTGCTTTCCATGCATTAAATTGTTGTTGTATAGCTAAATTTTTAATAATATATCACAATAGGTCTTATGGGATACTCAA
>CAXYZD010000103.1:0-8573 GCA_964293455.1 uncultured Acinetobacter sp.
ACAATTATTGTGACATTATTTCAATGAGTTATCTATTTTTGTCGTGTACAGAGTTAATTTTGTTAAAAATATTTTCACTATTTTTCAGAATTAGTAATATTGAGTATCGCATAAATTAGATAAGTGACACTCCACGCTTTTCCAAAGGTGAGCAGTATCACTATGCAAGGGGAGCGATTTAAATATACGAATCCTAAGCCACATTTTCCATGCCCAACTCCCCTCTCACCCAATCCGCCAACAATACAAGTGCATCTTTAATTTCATCCGATAACTCATGCCCTGCATTCAAACGAATGCAATTGTTATAACGATTGTCCTCACCAAAAATTAAACCAGGTACAATATTAATACTATGCTTTTGCGCGTGATAATACAGCGCCAAACTATCCACCTGTTCTGGGAACTGTAACCACAATGCATAACTGCCCTGCGGTTGATTTAAACCAATATCGACATCATAAAAAGCCGCATGGATAAACTGACGATACTGCTCCACCTGCGCCATCAATTTTGGACGTAACTCAGTGAGATGTTGACGATAAGCTCGACTAAAAATTAAATCGGCAAGTCCTAGTTGCAATGGCGTATTCACAGATACATTCTGCAACATCAGCTTGGCATGTAAATGTTGCAAACGTGGTGGCAAACAAAACCACCCCACCCGATACGCAGGCGATAAAGATTTAGAAATCGAACTGCAATAAATGACATACCCATCTTGATCCCAATATTTGATTGGCAATGGTCGCTTGGCATTGAAACTACATTCGGCATAAATATCATCTTCAATCACATAGCATTGATATTTTGCAGCAAGTTGAGCAATCTTTTCTTTCTCGGCATTGGTCAAACAAAAACCCAAAGGGTTTTGAAAATTAGCCGTCAATAGACACACTTTTGCCCCTGAATTTTGCATTGCTTGTTCTAGTCTTTCTAAGTCAAAACCATCCGTATTGGCAGGAATTTCAAAAATTTTTCTGTTCAATAAAGCCAACAATTGCAACTGACCATTGTAGTTCGGGGTTGGGACAATAATACTATCGCCCTCATGACTCACATTTTGCACCATGATGGATAAGGCAGGCATACAACCATTGCTGATGTAAATATCATCCTTGGCAATATAAAAACCATCTTCTGCCCAGTGTGCTGACAAAGCTTCACGTAACTGCGGATGACCTTGCCGATTGTTATATAAAAAATCTTCAGGCTTACAATGCTTTAAAGCACGTTGAATCGAACGCCTCAAGGCTTCAACAGGTACAAAATTGGGGGAAAGTTGAATCGAACCCAAATGAATCATACGATTATTTGCAGAAGCTTCATGAATCTGAATTTGTAAGTCTAAATTGGAAACTTCACGTGGGTGAGAAGTAAAATCAGGATGATTCGGTACAGCGATTTGCTGTGCTTTTTGTTGTGATTGTACAAAGTAACCTGACTTTTCTTTGACATAAATCAAGCCTTGCGCCTCAAGCAATTCATAGCAACTTTTTGCTGTATTCAAGCTAATACTTTGCAACTCAGCAAACTGCCGTAAAGAACTGAGTTTTTGCCCAACAATCAGTTCACCACTATAAATTTTTTGTGCAATCTGCTGTGCCAAAGCCTGATATTGAAATGCCATATCTGTACCCAAATTTTAATATTTGTTGTATCTGTACCTATCAACATAACAGAATTATTCTTCTTTCATCATCTGTATTCAAAATCACATCAATGAGAAAGGAGAAAAATATGAAAAGAATCAATTTTGCTTTTCTTACAATCGGAATTGCGCTAAGCATGAGTGCATGCCAACCTCAAGAGGTCAACCAAGCTGCACAACAACAGCATTTTGTTTGTAAATCTTTGATTGAAGGTTTTTTAAAAACACAGCGTTTAGGCGAATATCAACTCGATCATTTACAACCAACATTACATCAGACAGCATCTGAAAGAAATTACACCTATCGTGCAAGTGGTGATCAGAATATGAAATTGAACTTTCCTCAACAGAAAAATTTAGCGTTCAAATGCCTACAAAAAAATGCTGAAAAATTTGAAATTCAATTGGTCAATCCACAACAAATACAGAACCAAACTTTACTGAGTTTAAGTTTGCCACCGCAAAAAACTATCGATACTTTGACAGCTTTTGCGCTAAAAACTCAATAAATAATCGGACACGTTTGGGCAGATGTTCTTGTTGATAATACACCGCATGGATGCGTTGTTCATAAATCTCAATTTGATCTTCAAATAGTGCAATCAATCGTTTTTCTTTCAAATCACGACGTACTAAAAAGGCAGATAAACAAGTAATTCCTAAACCATCCAATGCCATCTGTCGAACCGTTTCACCATTGGATGCTTTAATTTTCGGGCGAACTGTTAGCTTTTCACCGTTAATTTTGATTGGCCAAGTATTTAAATGCGATACCTTACTAAAGCCAATTTGAGAATGATTAAGAATGTCTTGTGGCGTTTTTAGATCACCATTTTTTGCTAAATATTCAGGACTTGCCACAATGTATAAGCGACTTTTACATAACAATCGTGCATGTAAACTCGAATCATTCAGCTCACCAAAACGAATTGCCACATCAGTTTTATGTTCAAGTAAATCAATAATTTGATCATTGGAATTGAGTTCAATTTCAATATTTGAATAAAGCTGATTAAATTCAGACATCAACGGAACAATCACATGCAAAACAAAAGGCGTTGCTGAATCGACTCGAATTACCCCTGAAGTATCACTATCCGATTTAAGTAAAGCATCTTCTGCTTCACTCAGATCATGGACAATTTTTCGCGCTTTTTCTAAGAATACTTGCCCTTCTTGTGTCAACTTTAATTTTCGAGTTGTACGTTCTAACAAGGTCACATTCAATTTGGATTCAAGACGTTGTAGCGCTCGGCTTACACCTGAAGTTGTTTGGTTTAACTGTAATGCTGCTGCGCCAATTGAGCCACTGTCAACAATATTAATAAAAGCATTTAATTCATCTAAGGTCGATTTCATATCACCAATACAACTCGCAATTATTAACTTTTAATCAAAAATATTTTGCAGATTCCCTACTTCAATAGCAACAATAAACCCTGCAAAATAGATCTAATCTAAAAATTGAAGAATACTCATGTCACAAATGACTTCATCCCATACACCTAAAATCGTCCCTGCTTTCGGTGTCGGTACATTCCGCCTATCGGGTCAAACAGTCATTGACTCTGTTAAAACTGCTTTAGATGTTGGTTATCGTGCTGTGGATACAGCTCAAATTTATGGCAATGAAACAGAAGTTGGGCAAGCGATTGCTGAAAGTCATATTGCTCGGAGTGATTTATTTATCACCACAAAGATATGGACAGACCACTATCGTGCAGACAAACTCATTCCTAGCTTAAAAGACAGTTTACAAAAATTACGTACCGATGCTGTCAATCTCACCCTGATTCATTGGCCTGCGCCATCACTTGGAATTTCTGTGGCTGAAATAATGCAGAATTTACTTCAAGCCAAACAACAAGGTTTAACCGAGCATATTGGTATTTCAAACTTCAATATTGATTTAACTCAACAAGCCATTAATGCTGTCGGCATTGAAAATATTGCCACTAATCAAATTGAACTCAGTCCTTATTTGCAAAATCATAAGCTGGTGAATTTTTTACAATCACAGCAAATTGATGTGACTTCATATATGACGTTGGCTTATGGCAAAGTGTTGAATGATCCTATTTTGAGTAATATTGCCAATAACCATCAGGCTTCAACTGCACAAATTGTCTTAGCGTGGGCATTACAACAAGGCTTTGCTGTAATTCCCTCTTCGACAAAACGGGAACATTTAATCGCGAACTTGAAAGCACAAGACATTCAATTGATCCATGAAGAAATTAAATTGATTTGCCAACTTGAACGCAATGCACGAGAAGTGAATCCTGAAAATTTGGCGCCAATTTGGGATTAGCCCGATATGAAAATTAACTTTCCCTTACTCGCTCTTGCCATCGGTGCATTTGCCATTGGTACAACAGAATTTTCCCCTATGGGTTTCTTGCCACAAATTGCAGAAAACCTCAATATTTCCATTCCCACCGCGGGTATGCTCATTACTGCTTATGCGCTTGGTGTGATGATTGGCGCGCCGATCATAACCTTATCGTTTGGGCATTTTCCACGCCGTAAAGCGCTGATTATTTTAATGGTTATTTTTACACTGGGTAATATTTTTGCGGCAATCGCTCCCAATTATTGGGGCTTAATGGGTGCTCGTATTTTTACCAGTTTAAACCACGGTGCATTTTTTGGGATCGGTTCAATTGTTGCCATCAGTGTTGTCCCGAAAGATAAACAAGCAAGTGCCGTTGCGATGATGTTTATGGGACTGACCATTGCCAATATTGGTGGTGTGCCGTTAGCCACATGGATTGGACAAAATATTGGTTGGAGAATGTCTTTTGCACTGATTGCAATCTTAGGTGTCATCACCATGTTGTCACTTTGGAAAGCACTCCCTGAGGGTGAACTCGGGCAACGTCCTGATGTAAACGCAGAACTTAAAGTATTGACTCGCTTGCCTGTCGTACTTGCATTACTCACAACGGTGATGAGTGCAGGTGCAATGTTTACCCTCTATACCTATATTGCGCCAAGCTTACATCATATTACTCATGCGACACCGACTGTCATTACATTCATGTTGGTTCTCATCGGTATTGGCTTTTCAATTGGCAATCATTTAGGTGGAAAATTTGCAGATTTATCTGTAACCAAAACCCTAATTGGCTTCTTGGTTGTATTGATGGTGATGATGCTACTGTTTCCAATTTTAGCAAAAACAACGATTGGTGCAGGTATAGCCTTAATCATTTGGGGTACAGCAGCCTTTGCCGTAGTTCCCCCCTTACAAATGCGTGTCATGTCCGTTGCACATGAAGCCCCAGGCTTAGCATCATCGGTCAATATTGGTGCTTTCAACTTAGGTAACGCCTTAGGTGCAGCAGCAGGTGGCGCAGTTTTAAGTATGAAAATGAGTTATGCAACGGTTTCAATCACAGGCGCTGTCTTAACCGCATTAGGGTTAATCTTAGTCTTTATTCAAATGAAGATGAGCAAAGAACCTATACAGCAACTGAGTCAATAAAGCACAGCTTTAAAATAAAAAACCTTCTACGTAATGTTGAAGGTTTTTTTATTTTTGAGTGATTTTAAAATTAAAAATCTATTTTAACATTGTAGGTAAAGCGGGTAATGCACTGTTCTTTGCCAATTCTACTTTCATTTTTTGCAACATTTGGTAGGGCTGCTGCTCGACCAACAGATTAGTTACACTTTGCGGAATTGAGCCTTCAGGATCAGCAAAGCCTGTAGTGGTTACTTTAGTTTTATTGGCTGCCAATTTTTGAAAAATCCAATCGCCTTCATAATTTTTTAAACGAATATAATTTGAATTGGCTGCTTTACCAGAAGCGATGGCTTTATTTTTAATGCTAATGTTCCCGTTAACATCTTTAGATATTTTACCTTTCACCACCATATCCCGGTCTTTCAACGGAAATGGAAAATCAAGCACCATATATAAAGTGAACTCACCCTTTTGATCATCACGAGATAATACTTCTGCACGCGCCACATTGGGTACCCATTTTGGTGTATTTTGCACATCTAAAACAAGGGCAACTGCTCGCTCAATCGGCACGTCATAGGTGGTTTCACCTTTATAAGACAATACCGTCTGACTCGGATCTTGATACGTCCAAACTTTGATATTGTTTTTATTCATGCTGAGTTTAGCATTGGCAGGCAAAGCCGCCTGTGTCGTCAGGCACATTGCACTGACCACACACGCAAATAACATCACTGTTTTTTTCATTCGAAATTCTTTTCTATATCATTTTTATTTATTTTAATAAAATACGCTTCGGACTTAAATGTCATTTAAGCCTAAAACATCTTTCATATCGTATTTTTTGGCATCTTTGCCCACAACCCACGCAGCTGCACGTACCGCGCCTGACGCAAAGTTCATACGGCTTGTGGCTTTATGTGTTACTTCAACACGCTCGCCTTCACCAATAAACATCACCGTATGTTCACCGACAATATCACCACCACGAATGGTTTGGAAACCAATGCTTTGACGTTCACGAGCACCTGTATATCCTTCACGATGATAGACTGCATCTTGTTTTAAATCACGACCTAAAGTATCTGCAATTGCTTCACCCATCATGAGTGCTGTACCCGATGGTGCATCAACTTTATGACGGTGATGTGCTTCAATAATTTCAATATCGACAGTATCGCCAAATACTTTTGCAGCAAGTTCAAGCAATTTAATCGATACATTGACACCCACTGAATAATTCGCAGCATACACCACGGGTGTTTTCGTTGCAGAATCATTCAGTACATCTTTTTGTTCATCAGAAAAACCTGTTGTACCAATGACCATTGCTACGCCAGCAGCAGAACACAATTTCAAGTTGTTTTCAGTCGCGACAGGCGCAGTAAAGTCGATGACAACATCAACTTCTTTAAGCACTTCTTTTAGGCTACCAACAACCTTTACACCGACAGCACCAATGCCTGCAAGCTCACCTGCATCTGTACCAATGAGCGTGCTTTCAGGACGTTCTACAGCAGCAGCGAGTTGATAACCTGCTTGTTGCACTGCCTGAATGAGGGTACGCCCCATACGACCGCCTGCACCTAAAATCCCAATGCGTGGAGCTGACATAACATTTTCCTAATGTTGATTCGAAATTAATCTTACTATAACAAAAGTCGGGGAATTTTCTAAAAATTAAAATTGAAATTTAATCCATGATAAACATTGGTAAGCGTCAATTTCATCACATATAAAAAAGCCACCTTAGCATTTCGCTAAAGTGGCTTTTTATCATTTTGCTTTAAATTTGATTTTAGTCAAATAAACCAAAAAATGATTTTTTCTTTGGCGATGAAGTATGGTCATCACCGTCCATAGTTTCCTGTAACTCTTTTAACAATTCACGTTGACGTGAGGTAAGATTTACAGGTGTTTCGATGACAATACGGCAAAGTAAATCACCTTGCATACTGTTACGAACAGGTTTTACCCCTTTACCACGTAGACGGAACATTTTACCTGTTTGCGTTCCTTCTGGAATTTTCAGGCTAACACGACCATCTAAAGTTGGAATTTGTATTTCTTTACCCAATGCAGCATCAGCAAAACTGACTGGCACATCCATATACAAATCTGCGCCATCACGTTGGAAGATTTCATGTTCACGAACAACAACTTCAACGTATAAGTCACCTGCCTGACCATTACGAATCGCTTCACCTTTACCGGTTAAACGAATACGATCACCATTGTCCACGCCCGCAGGAATGGTCACTTCAAGCGTTTGTTCACGATCTTTTACGCCAGAGCCATGACAAGATGTACATGGGTTTTTAATAATTTTACCCTGTCCACGGCACGTACTACAGGTTTGTTGCACAGCAAAGAAACCTTGCTGCATACGTACCTGACCAGCACCATGACAAGTTTTACAGGTTTCAACATCATTTGGATTTTTTGCGCCTTGACCATCACACACTTCACAAGGTGCAGGTGCTGTAAAGCGAATGGTTTTTTTCACGCCTTGAACCGCTTCTTCAAGCGTAAGTTCTAAAACATAGCGTAGGTCAGAACCACTGCGTTGGCGTTGTTGGCTACTACTGCGACCACCACCAAACGAACCACCGAAAATATCACCAAATTGGCTGAAAATATCTTCTGCGCTAAATCCACCACGACCACCGCCGCCCATACCACCTTCAAAGGCTTGATGCCCCATACGGTCATACATACTGCGTTTTTCGCTATCGGATAAAATTTCGTAAGCTTCAGCAGCTTCCTTAAATTTTTCCTCAGCTTCAGCATTGTCAGGGTTGCGGTCAGGGTGATATTTCATCGCCATCTTACGATAGGCTTTTTTAATCTCATCATCACTTGCGGTTTTAGCGACAACTAAAACCTCATAATAATCACGTTTAGCCATGTTTGGCGATGCTCCACGGAATTTAGATAAAACTTAACTGTGAGTAAGGTGGGGATGCCTTACCCATTTTACAAGCTATAAGCATAATATTTTTAAAATACGGCTTTTTTATTGAGGTATTTGCTAAAACCTTTAATCCACGCATTGAGTAAAAATAACCATGCAATGGCACTAAAGATAACCCCAATCACGGTACAGGCTTTAACCCAAAGGAGGCTATCCCAATAGAAAAAAATAAGTGGAATAAACCATAGTGCAGCAAAAGCTGCCAAAATCACAAAAATAATTACATTACGCATAATCCAAAGTGCTTGCGCATGCATCCATACCTCTGCATCAACCTGAGTCACCTTGCGAGCAAGTAGATATGCAATGACCGCACTGAACACACTGAACAGTGCAAGAAACATAAACATATAAGCCATCACCATATAACGACGATGTTTTTCCAGATTGTCTTGCCCCATGCGTATTTCGAACCTCACATTTACTGCACACTGATATCATTTTTATGCAGTAAATTTACAAATATTATTTTATGTAAA
>CAXYZD010000104.1:0-8391 GCA_964293455.1 uncultured Acinetobacter sp.
ATAGTACAAATGGCAAATGATTTGCCATTTGTATATCGCCTAAACGTACAATTTCCTGTGGTTTTAATTGTGACATTTAAACTTCCTAGTTTAATTTTTTACACACTTATTTGCTGTTTTGGTACTGCTTTTTAGCAGCATCAATAAAGCTTGCAAATAACGGGTGACCATCGCGTGGTGAGCTTGTAAATTCTGGATGGAATTGTACAGCAACAAACCATGGATGTGCAGGAATTTCAACAGTCTCCACCAAGTGTTGAATCGGTGAATAACCTGAAATTTTCATGCCTTTTTCTTCAAGTACAGGAATATAACGATTGTTCATCTCATAACGATGGCGGTGACGTTCAATAATATCATCAGAACCATACACTTGAGCTGTTTTCGTCCCAGCAACCAATTCAGATTTTTGAGCACCTAGACGCATTGTACCGCCTAAGTTTGAATCTGCATTACGTTGTTGCACTTCACCACGTTCATCTAACCATTCAGTAATCAAACCAATCAATGGCGATTTAGTTGAACGGTTAAATTCTGTAGATGTCGCATCCGCAATACCAACAACATGACGTGCATATTCAATCACAGCCAATTGCATACCCAAACAAATACCTAAAAATGGCACACCATTTTCACGTGCAAACTGAATGGCTTTCATTTTACCTTCAGTACCACGTTCACCGAAACCACCCGGAACTAAAATCGCATCAGCATCTTTCAATACTTCTGCTTCATTTTGGCTTTCAAGTTCTTCAGCATTGACATAATCAATTTGAACTTTAACGCGGTTTTGAATACCTGCATGTAAAAGTGCTTCATTTACAGATTTATACGCATCTGGAAGTTCAACATATTTACCGACCATTGCAACACGAACGGTATATTCAGGATTCAACAATGCCTCTACAACGTTATCCCAATCTGTTAAATCAGCTTCAGGAAGATCGTTATAGCCAAAACGTTCACAAATTAAATCATCAACATTCTGTTCATAGAATGTACGTGGAATTTGATAGATTGAACGTGCATCTTTACATACCACAACCGCACGTGCTTGTACGTTGGTAAATAATGCAATTTTACGAATCGTGTCTGCATCAACATCATATTCTGTACGACAAATTAAAATATCTGGCTGAATACCAATAGACAATAATTCTTTCACAGAATGCTGAGTCGGTTTTGTTTTCAATTCCGCAGCAGATTTAATATATGGCAATAAAGTCAAATGCATCAGCATTGTACGATTATGACCAAGTTCAACCATAAGTTGACGTACTGATTCCATGAATGGGAGAGATTCGATGTCACCAACTGTACCACCGATTTCTACGATAGCAACGTCATAGCCTTCGCCTGCGCGAAGAACACGTTCTTTAATATTATCCGTAATATGTGGAATAACCTGTACTGTTCCGCCTAAGTAATCACCACGACGTTCATTATTAAGAACATCTTGGTACACTCGACCAGAAGTAAAGTTATTCAACTTGGTCATTTTTGCACGGCGTAAGAAACGCTCGTAATAACCCAAGTCAAGGTCAGTTTCAGCACCATCTTCTGTCACAAAGACTTCACCGTGCTGGAATGGGCTCATCGTCCCAGGATCGACATTAATGTATGGATCCATTTTGACCATGGTGACTTTTAGACCACGGGCTTCTAAAAGTGCAGCAACTGAAGCAGCTGAAATACCTTTACCCAGTGAGGATACAACACCACCGGTAACGAAAATAAAATGGGTCATTAAGTTTCTCATACAATGGAGCCTAAATTGGCCTACAATGTTGTGCGATTTTACTTTACCTTGTACCAAGAAAGCAAAGTCAATTCACATCAATTCATAGAACAATACACAATCGGCTATTCTATCAGCATTTCCAATAAAAAATTAACACTTCAAGTGATGATTTTTATCTTTGATTTTGCTGTTATACTCGCTTCAACCAATATGATGTTTTGTTTCGAGCAATTATGAATAAGAAATTTTTAGTGTGTGTGGCAATTGCTACCGCAATTTTAGTGACGGCTTGTGTAAAAAAAGAAGAGCCAAAGAACGAATCTCCAGAGCAAAGTACTGCTGCACCTGAACCAAAACCTGCTCAGTTTGAAAATCTAGAAAGTTCTGAAGCACCACATACAGAACAAACTGCTCAAAACACTGAAAAAACAACCCAAACTGCTGCGCCTCGTGTTGAAGTTGAACGTACAGAAACCGCACATACGACAACAGAAATTCGCCGTACAACAGGTGCAGTAGAACACACTACTGAACCAAAGCCAGAGCCAAAACCTCAAGCTGAACCTGCTCCAAAATCTGTAAAAGTACAAACTCAGCCAACAACACAAAAAGTTGATGCTGAACCTAAAGCACCTGTAATCAAAACCAATACAGCAAAAGCACAGTCTGAAGATGATGCTGTTGCTGCTGCAATTGCAGCAGCAACACCTGCTTTAAAAAATTAATCATTCAAAAAAATGAACCTAGTCTTAAACTGGGTTCATTTTTTATATGTAATGATATATTTAGAAAAATAATATGGCCACAATCAGAGCCACACATCACTCTATTACAAATTAAGAATATTGCTTTAAAAAATCTGCAATTAAACGAGAAGCCCACGATTTACTCTGTAACCCTTCATAAAATCCACAATGACTGCCTTTTTTCGTGGTGACAACGACAATATTTGGCATTTTTTTCACAATTTCTTTGTAAGGTTCAAGGTTTTTAATTGAACATACAGGGTCATCTTCAGCATTGAGTACCATCAATGGAATGGTCAAATTTTCAAATACATAGATTGGATTGACTGCTTGATTATAGCTTTTGTAATCAGTATAGCCTGCCATTTCATAATATTGATGTTGAAACTCTTGCAAGGTCTTCGTTTTTAAAACATTTTGAATAGAACCCGTATTTTGCCACGTCTGTGTATAAGGCTGAATAAATGCCTTAAATAATTTTTTCGTCATCACCTTGCTATACAAGGGATGTACATTTTGAAAACCGACATCTGTGTCATAACCCGGACACATCGCAAAAGCAGCTTTAAAGGGAGTATCAATACCCTGCTCACCCAAATAACGGACTAATAATCCTGTACCTGCCGATGAACCGACTGCATATAAATCAGATTG
Source organism: uncultured Acinetobacter sp. (assembly GCA_964293455.1). Taxonomy (GTDB): domain Bacteria; phylum Pseudomonadota; class Gammaproteobacteria; order Pseudomonadales; family Moraxellaceae; genus Acinetobacter. Next base: position 3,142 of record CAXYZD010000104.1, read on the forward strand.
TGGAAATTGCGTTTGAATAAATTCAAGTTGTTCTTTTAAATCTTCCGTTGAACCAAAAATTGACATCTTAGGTACAGGCATTGGTAAGCCTGCATGACCACGGCGTAAACACAGTGCAATCCGCCATCCGGTATATTCATTTAAATCTTTGACCAATTCACGCATGCTGGTAGGTGAACCTGTGATGGTATGCATAATCACAATAGTCGGGGTATCTTTTGGTAAATCAAAACCATACCATGTAATAGCAGTTACACCACCATCTTGCATGGTCAACTGATCCATTCGATCATATTGAAGTTGAATCGTTTTTTTCTTAATTAAATCAAAATATAATAAATGTGCATGGGCATTACTGAGCCATGGTGTCGGACGATACTTTTGCTGTAGTTGTGGCAATTTTTGCAAAACTTCAGTCAATTCACCTTGTGGGTTAAAGTACATTTTAGGCTGTTCTGCACCCGTAACCTGATCGAGTAGACTTTGTGTCAGCTGACGAACATTGTTTAAATTAACTTTTTTCAAACGGATTTTCTTCAAAATAGACATCAAATTTCCTAAGCACTCACACATTTAAAAACACATTAAAAAAATAGATTCAGTAATGCGGACATTTCTGAACCCTAAACTTGATCATTTCAAATTTTAAATCATTTGGTCTAAATTAAGCAGGTTGAAACAGCTTAATACGTTCACCCATTTGCGCTGCAAGGGCTTGCAATCCACTTAACGAGCGAATCATCACTTCAAATTCAACAATTTGACCTTGTTTATTAAAGCGAATCATATCAATTCCCTTCAATTGTTTTTCCGAAACTACTGCTGAAAATTCTAAGACCACACTTTGTTCATCTTCAGTGAAAAACTCACGATGATAGGTAAAATTTTCAAAGACCTGAATCACATTAGTCAAAATAAAGAAAACCACTTGTTTTCCTTCATAAGGCTTAAATGCGACAGGTGAACGAAATACTACATCATCTGCAAGTAAGTCACTCAACAAACTCATATCACGTGTAGCAATCATATCGTGCCATTTTTGAATGGCTGGTTTTGTATTTGTGTAGCTCATTTAACATCCTTTTAAAGTTTTTAAAAATAATCTCCCCTAACCCCTCTTTAAAAAAGAGGGAAAAATCTACGTACCTACAAATCATTAGATTCGCAATACTCCTCCCTTTAAAAAAGGAGGTCGGGAGGGATTTTTTTAAATTAAGTTAGATGTATTTCAATAAATTAAAACTTTCATCCATATAAAAAAGTAACGACTAAATCACCATTGCCAATTCAGCACCTTGACGAATCGCACGCTTCGCATCTAATTCACCTGCTTCTTTCGCACCACCAATTAAATGCACAGATTTTCCTGCTGCTTGCAACTGATCAAACATCGCAGTAAACGGTTCTTGACCTGCACAAATCACCACATTATCGACATCTAAGATCATGGTTTTATTATCAACTGTGATATGTAAACCTTGATCATCAATTTTGTCGTAACTTGCACCTGGAATCATATTGACATTGCGATGTTTTAAACCTGTGCGATGAATCCATCCTGTGGTTTTACCCAAGCCTGCACCGACAGATTTTGCTTTACGTTGTAGCAAATAAATTTCACGAGGAGATTGTTCAACTTCTGGTTCTTTCAAGCCACCGACATGTGCATACGTGGTATCAATTCCCCATTCATCATAGAATTTTTGCGGGTTTAAACTGCCACTTTCGCCTTCATGAGATAGATATTCTGCGGTATCAAAACCAATACCACCCGCACCAATAATTGCCACTTTTTTACCGACAGACTTACGATCACGCAATACCTCGATATAAGACAATACTTTCGGATGATCAATCCCTTCAATATTCAAATGACGTGGCGTAACACCTGATGCAACCACAACTTCATCAAATTGAACTGTATTTAACTCTTCAAAAGTCGCTTTATGATTTAACACCAATTTAATATTTGGCTGTAATTCAATTTTACGTTGGAAATAACGCAAAGTTTCGTAAAATTCTTCTTTACCTGGAATGGTTTTGGCAATATTGAACTGACCACCAATTTGATTCGCTGCTTCAAAAATGGTGACTTTATGTCCACGATCCGCAGCATAAGTCGCAAAACTTAATCCTGCGGGACCTGCACCAATCACCGCAATATTTTTAACAGTAGTAGAATCTTTGAAAATTAGCTCAGTTTCATAACATGCACGAGGATTGACTAAACAAGTCGCTATTGTCATTGAGAAAATATGATCTAAACAGGCTTGGTTACAACCAATACAGGTATTAATTTCATCTGAACGACCTTGCTCAGCTTTAGCAACAAAATGTGAATCTGCAAGCATTGGACGTGCCATCGAAATCATGTCCGCATCACCCTGAGCCAAAACATGCTCAGCCATTTCAGGGGTATTAATACGGTTTGAGGTAATTAAAGGAATATTCACTAGACCTTTTAACTTTTTCGTTACCCATGTAAATGCTGCACGCGGTACTTTGGTGGCAATGGTCGGAATACGTGCTTCATGCCAACCAATACCAGTGTTAATAATCGTTGCACCCGCTTTTTCAATTTCTTTGGCAAGCTGAACCACTTCTTCAAAAGTCGAACCGCCTTCAACCAAATCAAGCATCGATAAACGATAGATAATAATGAAGTTTTCACCGACTTCTTGACGAGTGCGTTTGACAATTTCGATTGGAAAACGAATACGATTTTCATAACTTCCGCCCCATTCATCATCACGATGATTGGTACGGGCAGCAATAAATTCATTGATCAAATAGCCTTCAGAGCCCATGATTTCCACGCCATCATAGCCTGCCATTTGCGACAATTTGGCACAATTCGCAAAGTCAGCAATGGTTTGATTCACTTCTGCTGAAGTTAAAGCATGCGGTTTTGTTGGATTAATCGGTGCTTGAATCGCAGATGGCGCAACATTTTCAGACTGATAAGAATAGCGCCCTGTATGCAAAATCTGTAATGCAATTTTACCGCCTGCGTCATGTACCGCTTGGGTAATGACTTTATGTTTTTCAGCTTCTTCGACCGTATCAAGTTTTGAACCGCCAAAGAAAGTTACACCGTGATCATTCGGTGAAATACCGCCTGTCACGATTAAACCGACACCGCCCGCAGCACGTTCAGCATAAAATGCTGCCATACGCTCATAGCCGCCATCCACTTCTTCAAGCCCGACGTGCATAGACCCCATTAACACTCTATTTTTTAATGTAGTAAAACCTAAATCTAAGGGTGCGAGTAAATGTGGATAGTTAGACATGTATGCTCCTTGGCTTGCCGATTTTAATCAATTTGGCTGGCGAAATTATCCTGATGAATATTTAGTGCAACTTGTTGCATTAATTTGTAATTTATTTATAAGCGAGAATTGATTTTTATGCAACATGTTGCATAATAACTTTGCGATCATTTTTCCGAGATTTGTAACAAAAATGTCTTTAGCCCATGTTTTACTCACAAGTTTGGTCGAAAAACCGAGTACCGGCATCGAACTTGCGCGTCGTTTTGATCGTTCTATGGGTTTCTTTTGGAATGCAACACATCAACAAATTTATCGTGAACTCAATGGTATGTTGCAAAAAGGCTGGATTTCCACGCTTGAAGGTGAAGCCGATAATAGTCGAAAAAAAACCTATCAAGTGGAACAATTGGGTCGTGTAGAACTTGCCGATTGGATGTTAAAACAGGCTGAACCTGCACAATTACGTGAAGAAATTATGGTTCGCCTACGTGTTGAAGCCCAATTTGGCGGTAATGCAATCTTGCCTGAGCTTGAGCGACATTTACAAATTCATAAAGAAAAGTTGGCGCTCTATCAAGTTATTTTTGCCCGAGATTTTGCCAAAGACACCGACCAAGACCGCACCTTATTTATTCACAAAATGATTTTACAACTGGGCATAGACTCTGAAATAGGTTGGATTCAATGGTTTGAAAAACTTATTCCCCAACTGAAAAAATTTGGATCTGCCTAAACGCCATCATCCTGAAACAAAGTTGACATCAAAATGTCAAAGCATAGCCTCACAATGCATATTCAGTCACTGACATTGACTCGTAAAAACGCTATAAAACCCATCTAGCACAAAATAAGAAAGGAAATAAACATGCCAAAATACACAATGCCCGATGGTGAACAGCTTTTCGTCCGTGAAATTGGTCGGGGTGAACCTGTATTGGTTTTATCAGGGTTGGGCATGCAAAGTTGGCAATGGCTACCTTTTTTATTGCCTAATTTGAACAAATATAAATTTATTATTCCTGATTGGCGAGGCTTTGGCGGTTCAAAAAATTGTGCTATTCCACAAAATTTGGATGCCATTCAGAGCCATTGGCGAGATGTTGAATCACTGATTACGCAATTAAACTTCAATGATTTTCGACTCATTGCTTACTCAATGGGTGCGACAACTGCCATGCATGGGATGCAATATGGCGATTTAAAAGACAAGTTAAAAGCATACTTACATATCGATCAAACTCCACAAATCACCACCAATGATGATTGGTCTTATGGTTTATTTGGGCAAAAACATGATCAATTTAAACGCTTACTTGCAGATTTATCACAATTTTTACATCAGCATGAACAATATCGTTATGTCGATGATTTACCTGATGAACCTAGAACTAAACTTGTACAAATTTGGCTTAATTTTATTCGTCTACAAAACAGTAATAGAATCAGTCCTTTTTTATTTAAGCTTGCCCTGCAACGTCCTCAACTACAAAAACATCTTTTACCGATTCGCCGTTTAGATTATATGACATGGTATATCGATAATTATTTAAATCATGCTGAAAATTATCGTGACGCGATTGCAGAACTAGAATCACCAACCACATTTTTTATTGGCGAAAACTCAACCTTATACCCATCGGAAGGACAACGTATTGTTGCGAGTCGTTTAAAAAATGCAAATCATGTCATTTTTAAACGTTCAGGGCATACGCCACTCATCACTGAACCTGTCAAATTCACACAAAAAATTTATCACTTTTTGAAGCAAAATACTTAGGGTCTGTTGACAATTGTTGCCTAAAAAAATAGCGAGATAGTAAAATCAAATCGCCAAACCCAATTTTACACTCGCTATGCCTCGTACAATGCTGAATGATCAACACTGGTCTAAGTTAACAACCATTTTCCGTCACTTTAATATTTGGTGGTGTTTCAAAAAGTATGCTGAAAAAAAGCAGGTTGAATTTTGATAAAA
>CAXYZD010000105.1:0-8297 GCA_964293455.1 uncultured Acinetobacter sp.
TAGATTGATGGTTCAATGTCAAACCAAGTAAGCGACCATTTAAACCCAAAAGATTGTAATTGGTACGAAAAATCAAGCTCGCTTCAGGCTCGTAATTAGTTTCACGAAAAGGGCGAGATTCATCTTCGTTATAGACTTGCCAACGTGAGGATTGGGTATAACCAATCCATAAGTCACCATTGTCACCAATCAAATTTTCAACGGCTTTAGTTTTCAAAGAAATTTGAAACTTCGCCTCAGTCGATTTTAAGTTTTGATCTTTAGTCTCGGTATTATCTGGATTTGGGCTGTGTGGTAGCTCATTTTTACTACTGGTCCAGAATGCGGGAAGTAAATAGACGGGCTGATACGAACGAATATTCCATGTACCCAGTTTACTGTCGGGTGCAAGCTCCCAACGTCTGTCTAAAAGTGAACTATTGGGATTAATAGCATCTGCTCGCACATCAAATAAGCTTTCAACTTTTTGCCCGATTTTTCCTGTTAAGGTTTCTGGCTCAGGCTTTGGCATTTCTGTTGCTAACGTTTGTGCAGCACGTTGCTCAGATACAATCATCGGTGCGGTGGCTGTCAGCCCTGTACCAAAAATTTTATCGTAACACACCAAGCGATCCGCATTCGATTCTAGCGCTACACAGGCTTGTGTACTTGCAGGATTAATTAATGCAGCATCATCTGCATGTGTTGCAGTCACAAAACTAAAACTGAGCATCATAAAGATGCTCAGATTCAGTGATGTGCGTTCAAAAGATTTGAACGACATAAGGTTCTCCTGATCTAAAGATCAAAGAAATAATTAATTTACTTTTTTAATTTCAAAGCCAAGTTGTTCCAGTGTTTCTTTGCGAGCAACAGGAGCAACCACAGCTTTTACCGGTTTTTGTTCTACTAAATACGTCTGTGCAACACGTTTCAAATCTTCTAACGTTACATTCAACAAACGGGCACGTAACATTCTACGGAATGCGGGCGTACGACCATGTAGCAATGCATAACATGCTGTAATTGCTTCACCTGCAGGCGAACCCGGTTTATCCATACTTGAAACAAGACCTAAAATCGCTTCTTCAAGCTGATGCGGTTTCTGTTCAGTATTGAGCAACCAATTTATACTCGCTTCAAAATCTGCAAATGTTTCTGCTAAACGTGGATCACGGTAGCTATAAAAACGGAATGCACATGCATTGCCGTCATAACTTGCTCCACCGCCGTATGCACCACCTTTTTCACGAATGGCGCTATGTAAGAAACCATTACGTAAATAACCTGCCAGAACCATCAATGGTGCAGCATCTGCATGTGCAACTTCCACAGCAGGATATGCCGATGCACAAAATTGTACATTGGCTTGAATCAACCATGCTTGGTCATTCTGACTAACTTCAGGGTCAACTTCAGTCAATAACACAGGTGAACGATCTATCGCTAATTTATTCCAAACTTCCTGAACTTCTTCAACAAGACGTTCAGACTGATGCTCTTCACAAACGAGTAAGAATTGCTTTGGTGCAAGGAGTAAACCACGGTGAATCACTTGTAACTCATCAATCAAATTTTGATATGCCGATTCATCTTGTTCAATATTGGTCACTAATTGTGTTAACCAATTCAATGCACCCAAACCTGTATTGTCATAATCACGTTTTGCAAGCGCACTCATATTACGTGAGGCGATTTGCATCGCATAACTATGTCCTGAATCTGACAAACGTGAAGCCCAACGCGTTTTACGTTGCTGTAATAGCTCAACAATACGATCTTTTTCATCAAAACGTAGTTGCTCAAAAGCCAATTTCAACAGTTGAATAGTATCCAACTTTCCTGTCAATGATTTTGTGGTTAAGGTCAACCAAGCGGTGATCTTACCTTTATCATCAACTTTTGAACGCAGTGATGCGCCCATGCCTAAACCACCGCTTACCGCAGTTTGTCGTTGTTGGAATTCTAAATAACCATACTCACCTGCACCGACTTCCCCCATCAAAATAGACAGTAAATTGAAATATGGTGACAGTACAATTTGCTCAGGAACCTGTACTAAAACTTGTTGGTAATAGATACCGTTGGTTCCCGCATGATACAAATTCAATGGGAAATCTGTACCATTAGAAATAATTTCACGCAATTGACCTGAAACAATCGCCAATTCAGCAGGAATATCATCTAAACCCACTTTAGGCAATAAATCCAAATCATCAGGTGTTTCTTGACGAATTTTCAAAGCTTCAGTTTGTTGAATGATTTCAGCTTTTTCTTGCTCTGTCAGATTTTGACCCAATTCAGCTAAACGTGCTTTTTCAGCAGCCGCTTCTTGTGCTGATTTTTCAGCATCGGGGACTAAAGTCAGTTGTACACGGTGCGGATTGTCTAATAAATAGGTTTGAATCAGATTTGACAACCACATTGGGTCTTTCAATTCTTCTTTCACATCGGCAATTGCAGTATCTACATCCCACACATCTACAGGATCATTATGGTGAATAGCACTACCCAAACCATTTAAAATTAGGCTTAAACCGTATGGTGTACCATCACCATTAATTTCACGTTGATGCAATTCAATTTGATGTAAAATGGCGTCAACCATCGCAGGGTCGGCAGGTTTTGATGCCATATCTTTAAGCACATCTAACACGCCATTTTTAAACGTATCAGCATGTTCAGGATTTGAACCTTGTACAGCACAATAGAACGTCATTTCAAAGTTGGAATCATCCACACCCATGAAAGGTCCTGTCGACTGTGCATAACCACAAGTTTCTAAATAATGACGCAGTGGTGAAGCTGAATCTTCAAGTAAAATACCTTCCACCAAACGCATACCTAAACGTAGTTTAATTTCACTCGCTTTAGGTAACAACCATGCAAGTACATGATAAGTTTTATCTGTTAAATCTTCTGCATCAACTGCATAATTTTCAGTGACTTCAATTGGTGCAACCAAACGCTGTTCTTCAACTGAATAAAGCGTTTCACCTTTTTCAAAACGTGACAAGGCCAATTGCTCAAATTGCTCTTGCAAATGATAAGCCGTTTGATTGCCAAAAGTCATAAACACCGCATTACTTGGGTGATAATGTGACTTATAAAAAGTTACTAACTCATCATAGGTTAAATCAGGAATGTCTTTTGGATCACCACCTGAATTGTAGTGATAGGTCGTTTTTGGAAATAAATGATGCGCCAATTGATGATACAACTGATCTGAAGGTGAGCTCATTGCCCCTTTCATTTCATTGAATACCACGCCCTTATACACAGGTTCATCATTTTCAAGTTCAACACGAATGCCTTCTTGAGCAAAATCAAGCGGGTTTAAATTGGCTGCAAATGCTGCATCCATATACACTTCAAGTAAGTTTTGAAAGTCTTTTTTATTCTGCGTTGCAAATGGATACGCAGTCCAATCTGCCGCAGTAAACGCATTCATAAATGTATTAAGTGAACGGCGAATCATTAAAAAGAACGGGTCACGTACGGGAAATTTTGCCGAACCGCACAATGCAGTATGTTCTAAAATGTGCGCTGCACCTTTAGAATCCATCGGTTGCGTACGAAACGCGACAAGAAAAACATTTTCATCGTGCTCAGTCGCCAAATGAAAATGCATTGCACCAGTCACTTTATGTTTATATTCAGACACTAAAATGTCTAAAGCGTCTACATGGTGTTGACGTACCAGCTGAAACGCAGGATGAATAGTTTGAGTTAAGGTTTCAGTGACATCTACAGTCATGCGATCTCCAATAGGAATGATTATTTATTGTCGATCAGTATACCTTAAACGCTGATTCTTGGGATTCATTCTTAGCATTAATTCATAGTTAAATTGTCAAGATTATATGGCGTTTAAATCCCGACCACTCACCTTTATTATTTACACTTATCACATCATTCTATGATTCAGCTTTTAACAATACCTATCAGCTTTCCGATGGTCTTAAGCCTCGATTCGAATTAAACTTTTCAGCCATCCAAATACACAATAAAATCGCCAATAAAAGTACTGCCGATGCAGTAAAGCGACTTAAAGCCAAGCCACCATGATCAATGGGTTTATCTAAAAAGTCACCCACCACAGCACCCAATGGACGGGTCAAAACAAATGCACTCCAAAACAACAAGGTTCGAGAAATATTCGTCCAAAAATACAGAGCAAGAATCACCAAAATCAGTCCTGTATATAAGAATATTCCGCCGCTATACCCTAAGCCTGCTGTATCGGCAGACCAATCACCCAGTGCTGTACCAAGCGTTTGTGAAAAGGTAATGGTTAACCAATAAAACAATTCTGCCCGTGGATAATTGACGCTATGCGGTGAAATACTGCCTTCAACTTTGTACCAGCTATACAGTGAAATCAGTACTAGGCTAAGTAAAAGTGTACTTCCGCCCACATAACCAATACCAAGTGAACGGTCAACAAAATCTGCCAAAGTTGTTCCCACTGTGGTACTGGCAATAATGGTGAACCAATATAAATAGGGATGATAACGTTTAGCGCGAATTTGCAAAAAAACCAAACCAATAAAAATTACTGCAAAAATCAATGTTCCAACCAGATAGCCCAAATTAAGCGACATCGATACTGCATCACCTGCTGTTTCACCAAAAATGGTGGCGAAAATTTTGGTTACCCAAAACAAAGCGGTAATTTGCGGGACTTTACTCAGTAAATCGGAAACATCATGTTGATTCGAAACAGTTGTATTATTCATTTTTCTAACCACTGCATAAAATCATTATAAATTAGAATGACTTTGAACTACTTTGCTTAAACGAATATGAAGCCATCATGAAAGCCAACTGAATACGGTCATTGCTCAATTTTCACAATTGAACTAAAAAGTGGACTATAAAAACAAAAAAATCAGCCTCATGACAATGAAACTGATTTTAAAGATGAATCATTTGATAGGCTTAAACTTTAGCCTAAAATCATTTAATCAACCCAATACAATTTAAATTACTGAATTAAATATTTGAAATAATTATAATTTGAATGATTTTCCACATAAACATAATTTTGCTTTTGATAGAAAATTTCGGCTTGTTTAGTGTGAGTATTTAAGCACAAAGCTGAAAACTGCGGTTTTGCCATACTTTCAAGTTTTAACAATAACTGCTTACCAATGCCATGCTTACGATATTCAGGCAATACATAAAACAAACGTACACGACCAATACGACTTGGCTCGCCATTATCACTGTGTTGAATATTCAAACCACCACATGCCACCAACTGCTCATCATCATATGCCGTTAAAAAAAACTCACCTGTTTGCGTAAAACGATTTTTACCATTTGCATAGTCTTCAATTAAACGATGTAAAAACTGAAAACCATCCTGCGCAGCACTATCTGCAAGTGCTTGCATTTGTGTAGGTAAAGTTTCAGCTTTTTCAATCACGATATTCATTTGCCTATATCCCTAAAGACTTCCGTCGCCTAGCTTACTTAAAAATTAAAAGCAGTGCTGAATTTTATTCAGCAAACTACAGTAAAAGTTAGCATTAGTGTAAACTTTGCTTTTTTAACATTATTGTGTGATGACGAACATGGCTACAGTTGACTTTTTTGCAATTGGTAACGCGCTTATTGATCAGGAATTCCGTGTATCTGACGACTTTTTGACTCAACAGAATTTGCAAAAAGGTACAATGCAACTGACTGATGGTGATACACAAACAGCGTTATATCAACAATTACAAGCAACCCAACAATACAAAGGTCAAGCCTCAGGTGGATCAGCTGCCAATACAACCGTTGCATTTAGTGCGCTTGGTGGATCAGCATTTTACGCATGCCGTGTCGGTCATGATGACTTGGGTTCTTTATACTTAAATGGTTTAAATGAAGCGAAAATTCAAACGACAAGCAAATCAATCAGTGAAGGTGTTACAGGTACTTGTATGGTACTGGTAAGCGATGACTCTGAACGTACCATGCATACTTATTTGGGTATTACCGCAGAACTCAGTGCCGATCAAATTGATTTTGAACCACTCAAAACAGCAAAATGGCTTTACCTTGAAGGCTATCTTGCAACCAGTGATACAGCACGTTTAGCGGTACAGCAAGCGCGCCAAATTGCTCGTAAAAATGGCGTTAAAATTGCCCTCACACTATCTGATCCTGCAATGGTGCAGTATGCACGTCAAGGCTTAGATGAATTACTAAATGATGGCGTTGATCTGATTTTCTGTAATGAAAAAGAAGCCTTAATGTATACAGAAACAGACAATATTGATGCTGCTTTAGCAAAATTGAAATTACTAAGCAATGATATTGTCATTACACTTGGCGATAAAGGTGCTTTAGTTGCCAATGCTGAACAACACATTCAGGTTGCAGGTCGTAAAGTTACTGCTGTCGATACCAATGGCGCAGGTGATGCATTTGCAGGTGCCTTCCTTTATGCCTTAAACAGTGGCGAAGATATTCAAACTGCTGCTGAATTGGCAATTCTAATTTCAAGCGAAGTCGTTTCTCAGTTTGGACCACGTCTTGATGTTCAAGACTATGCCAAGTTACAAGCGACACTGAAAAAGGAAGCTGTATAAATGAATAAAATTGCAATGACGGAAGAAATTCCTGAACGTGAAGCTCGTGCATTTGATACAGATGATGGCAGAACCATTTTCATCACACAACGTGATGGTTCTTACTATGCCTATAATAACCTTTGCCCACACTTACAAACTGAATTGGAATTTCTCGAAAACCAATTTCTAGATCGTGATGGTGAATACATTGAATGCTCAACTCATGGCGCACTGTTTAACGTCGAAAGTGGCGAATGTATTTCAGGACCATGTCAGGGAGATTTTCTCGAAAAAATCAAAATTGATGTGCATTCTGACGGTGGCATTTATATCGTTAAAGACTAAATCTAAACTAGCCTATTTGTAATGAATGGGCTTTCATTTATATAGGATCGCCATGCTTGAATTCTTTTTAGAACCTGACCTAATACCCTTTCATATTAGTGTATTGGTGTTAATTCTGTTAAGTATGGCAGAAACGGTGGGCTACTATATTGGACTACGCCCCAGTACATTTTTAAAGCGTATCTCTCCTGATTGGCTCACTCACTCTCCACTGATTCAAGTTAAATTTGCAAAAGTACTTATTTTTGTTTTCTTACTCATCAATTTCAGCTTTGCTGGCTACTTTTTACAACTGAGCCTCTATGCTATACAAAATGAATTTTCAACTTGGTACTACGTCATTTTACCTGCATTTTTGATTGCTATTTTCTTTACTGTTTTTATGATTCATTGCTTAGATCAAGTCATTAAACCTGAACTCCATGCAACTCAAATCAATCTGCTCGGTCGCCTCGCGACAATATCCAGTGGCAATGCCCGACCTGGATTTTCTGCTCAAGCCCGCCTCCGAGATGAATTTGGGCAACTGCATTACATTCAAGTCGAACCTGAATTTGGCGAACTCGAATTTCAATCTGAAATCATTTTAATTCGCTTTAAAAAATCACATTACATTGCGAAAAAAATCTCACACTCGAATGAACTTTCAAATCCAAATCAATTTTAAATTTTTGATCTTTATAAAATAACAAATCAATCTTGCACGGGGTCAAAACTGCATATTTTTTAGACTAAAAATAAAAGATTACGATCTATAATTCAGTACATTTAGCTCAGCAACATGCTTAAAATACACTCAAAATTTTAAATTATTGATAATAAAGACAATAAAAATAAAGCATCTTAACTATTATTTAATGCATCTAACTTCATAGTTTAATATGTATTCAATTTAAATAAAAAAACTCAATACGTGTGAAAACTTATATCAAACCATTTTAGTTGGTTTTTTAATTTTTAAACACAAGCATTTTAGTCGGATTTATTTTAATTAATACCAAGCAATTTAATCAACTTTAAAAATAAATATTTTTAGTATATTTTTTAATTCAAATAAATAATAAGTCACTGTATTTAAATAAAAAAAATAATATATATTTATTTTAATTGTTTTACCTATTTATTTCCAACCTCATTTCGTTTAATAATATAAATATATTTAAAAAATAGGCTTATCCATGAGCTTAAAATCTCCCGATTCAAATCGACAATTAGTCAGAGAAATCACAATCATTTTAATAATTAAGATTGTGCTTTTAATGACAATTAAACATATTTGGTTTGATGCCCCGACGATTCCAAAAGATTTTGATAACCAAGTTGCTGAGCGTATTGCTGGCAGTCCTTCCCCCATCAAGGAGACACGTTGATGATTTCTGAAAGCGTGGTCGATCTTTCGCGGTTCCA
>CAXYZD010000106.1:0-8240 GCA_964293455.1 uncultured Acinetobacter sp.
CTTGAAGAAAATACGGGAAAAATTTTAGGAACAACGAGTTATCACGATATTCTTGAAAATGTAAGACGCTATGAAATTGGTTATACGTGGTATGCACAATCTGTGCAACGTACGCATGTAAATACGACTTGTAAATTATTGCTTCTCGAATATGCTTTTGAACAATTGAATGCCAAGACAGTGGGTTTGCGAACAGATCAATTTAATTTTAAAAGTCAGCGAGCAATTGAGCGTCTAGGTGCGAAAAAAGATGGCATCATTCGTGGTGATGCCCTGCGAAAAGATGGCACGATTCGTGATACCGTCATGTACAGTATTGTGAAAGGCGAGTGGAATAATGTAAAAGCACATCTACGCGCTTTGTTAGCGTTTCACTGAGTTAAATTATCTGTTGATTAGGTTTAAATATCATCACAATATTAATCATATAGGCGATATACGCCACTAAATTTCTCACAGCCAACTTGTGTGGTTTTGAGTACCAAAAGTGCTTTTTGGAAGTTGAGTTGATATTTACAATCATGCTCATTGTCTAGAATTTCATTCTTTTTGTTGGGTGTCGTATAAGCGAGTAAAGAAACCGTTTGGCTTGACGTTCGGTTATTGGGATTGCGATAAGCCAAACCTTCAATTTTAATACGATCTTTGCTGAGTTGATGTACTTGTAGATGCACAGGTGATTTGGCAATTTTGCCATTCTCATATTTTATAAAATGTTGTGTTAGGCTTTGATTCATTGATGTGTAGAAATTTAAATCTTCAAGGCGAAGCTCAAACTGTGCTTTGACACAACCAGTGCTTTTACATTGTTGTAAGCGATTAACCCACAGGCGATGCGTATCATCAATGAGGCGAAGTGGGGCATCAGTCACCAAATAAGCGGTTAAGTATTTATCATTCAATTGATCACGCAAAGGACTGAGTTTATCAGCACAAATGAGCTTTGAGTTTGTAAAATTCGAGGTCGAATTGCATTGCACTGGCTGTGCATAAGCTGTGCTTAAACCTGTAATACTCAGTAGTAGAAGTGCGGTCAGTGGTTTATTAATCAATTTAGTCTCGGTATTCAACAGCATGATCGCTTATACTTTCACAATGTATGCAGATGTACTATAGCGAAATCGCAGGTGCATATACAACAATTAAACGTTTAATTCCGTATAGAAAACAGTTAAGAGGTGTCGAACATGATCATTCCAATCCGTATTGGGCAAGGCATGGATGTGCATGCATTTGAAGAAGGTGATTTTGTGACACTTGCAGGCATAAAAATTCCACATACACAGGGTTTAAAAGCACACTCCGATGGAGATGTCGTTTTACATGCACTCTGTGATGCTTTATTAGGCGCACTCGCATTGGGTGATATTGGACAACATTTCCCTGATACAGATGCCAAGTTTAAGGGTGCAGATAGTCGGGTATTACTTAAACACGTTTATCAACTGATTTTAGATCGTGGCTATGTATTGAATAATGCTGATATTACTGTGGCTTGCGAACGTCCAAAATTAGCAAAACATAATTTGGAAATGCGTCAAAGTATTGCAGATGTTTTAAATGTGGATGTGACGCAAATTAGTGTCAAGGCAACGACAACTGAAAAACTTGGTTTTACGGGGCGTCAGGAAGGGATTTTATCGACTGCGACTGTCTTGGTGACGCATCAAAAATAAGTGTAAATAGAGAGTAGAACTTCAATTCTATTCTCTATCAGTACTGATTTACATACACTTTGGTTTACATGAGATATTAAGCAAAATGATCTGCATGCATCAAGGAATGCTGTAAATCTTGCGTTGATTTACGTCCTTGGAGTTGCAATGAAACAGCATGAATGAGTCCTGTCCATGTTTCATTCGGTTCCCAAATTTCATGCATTAATTCTTGCGCTGTTGGCATATCCATATCTAGATAATACTGACGGTATAAATACATCAAGCTACTGACACGTTTATTGGCAGCACAGTGTACCCAAACCATTTTTTCCTGTACCAAGTGGGCAATTAAATCTAAAACAAACAAGCACTGATTGTCTTCAGGCGTATCCCATAAAATAGGGATTTGAATGTAATTTAATCCGAGCTCGGCACAGATTTTATCTTCATTGTCTAAATTCGGTTCGGCATCCGAAAATGCCAAATTAATGACAGTATCGACACCATACTCTTTAATTTGTTGAAATTGTTCAGCACTCGGTTGCCCAGAGCTAAAAAGATGCTCATGGATAAACTGAAAATGGGCAATTTGGCTTAATTCTTGTTCAAGTTCGTTCATGATACTCATTACAGACTTTATTTCCATGACATCATAATGCAAAACGCCATCTATGTAGATGGCGTTTTCGTAGACTTAGCGGTTTGCTAAAAGCTCTTTGAGTGCTGCATCCATTTCTAGCAAAGCTTTTTCAGTGGTTTCCCAATCGATACAACCATCCGTAACAGATTGACCATAGACTAAATCGTTTAGGTTTTCAGGAATGTCTTGGCGACCACCTTTAATATGGCTTTCTACCATTAAACCTACAATAGATTTATTACCATCTTGAATTTGCTCAGTGATATTTCTCAATACCAATGGTTGTAAATATGGGTCTTTGTTTGAGTTTGCGTGGCTTGCATCAATCATAATTTTGTTGCTGACTTTGGCTTTAGCCAATGCATTTTCAGCTTCAGCAACTGAGCCTGCATCATAGTTTGGTTTGCCATTACCGCCACGTAAAACAACGTGAGCATATGGGTTACCTTGAGTGCGAATAACAGAAACTTGTCCTTCGTTGTTTAAACCCAAGAAACTATGACCATGTTTGACCGATTGCATGGCATTGGTTGCAACGGTTAAACCACCATCTGTACCATTTTTAAAGCCTACAGGAGATGAAAGACCTGAAGACATTTCACGGTGTGTTTGGCTTTCAGTCGTACGTGCACCAATGGCAGACCATGAAATTAAATCTTGATAATATTGAGGCGAGTTTGGATCGAGTGCTTCAGTGGCACACGGCAAACCTTTTTCATTGAGTTCAAGTAAAAGTTTACGCCCTAAACGAAGACCTTTTTCAATGTTGAAAGAGTCATTCATATCAGGATCGTTAATTAAGCCTTTCCAACCGACTGTAGTACGTGGTTTTTCAAAATAAACACGCATTACGATATATAAAGTATCTTTGACTTTTTCACTGAGTACTTTTAAACGATCTGCATAATCATGTGCAGCAACAGGATCATGAATAGAGCAAGGACCAATCACAACAAAAAGGCGTTTGTCCGAGCCATCTAAAATATTGCGGACAGTTTCACGACCATGCAATACCGTTTGATAGGCTTGCTCATTAAGTGGTAATTCAGCTTTTAATTGCGCTGGAGTTACAAGAGGTTGAATGCTTTGTACATTCACATCGTCAATATCTGACTGTGTAATTTGATTTGACTTTACTGTATTCATTGCCGTCACTGGTATTAGATTATACAAAAGTTATGATTTCTTGCTTGAATATAACACGATTTTATGGATGTTTAACCAATTAAAGCATCAATAAAATCTATAGTACACATTAGAAAAATTGTGATTCAATTTTGTTCTACGATATATCAACAGAATATTTTTAAGATTGAACTGCCTGTGTTTGAGATATAACCATCGCTGTTTCTGGTTTCTCTACAGGTTTACTTTTTACCGGATGTAAAATGAAGTTAATGCCGAGTGCAAAGAGCGTAATGCCTAGAATTTTACGAATCAAGCGTTCTGGTAAGCGTGAACTAATGAGCGTGCCAATAATAATGGCAGGAATAGAGCCAACAAGTAACCAACCAAGTAAATGAAAATCGACATTGCCTGACGTCATATGTGCAAAGCCTGCGACAGAGGTCAGTAATACAGCATGTACGACATCAGAGCCGATAATACGAATCATCGGTAAGTTTGGGAACATTAAAATAAGTGCCATAATGCCGAATGCACCAGCGCCCACCGAAGATAAAGTCACAAATACACCTAAGACAATACCCATAATGACAACATAGATTTTTTTGCCTTTAATATCGAAATTTTGCTCAAGTTCTGAAATTTGTGCTTTACGATATTTGGCAAAGAACCTTTCAATTTGTGCACGAAATACAATTGAAATACCTGTTAATGTCAGCATGAAGCCCAAGACAGTAGTGAGTATAGCTTTATAGCTACTTGAACCACTTAAATAATGTTCTAAAACCCAATGTGTAACAATAGAGGCAGGAATACTTCCTAAAGCAAGCCAAAGAACAATTGGCCAGACAATATTGAGTTTTTTAGCATGGACCATCGAACCACAAAATTTTGAGATTGCGGCATACAGTAGGTCCGTACCAATGGCGATATGTGGTTCAATGCGAAATAGGCTAATCAGAATAGGGGTCATCAATGAACCGCCTCCAACACCTGTTATACCCACACAAAAACCAACTAAAACGCCTGCTAAAATAAACTCAATAGGACCAAACATGACTACAGATGCCAATTATCAAAAAACAGATGTATGTTATGACTTTTTCATATAAGGGGTTGTCTTGATTGTTCATTTACTTATGCAAAAAAATGCTAAAGTTGGTTTTTAATTTATTGTTAGCCTATTTTTGAAGCTTCTCTTGTGTGTTTGGTCTTATTTTTTAAATCATTGAACAATAATATAAAAATGAAAAAAATCGGTGTCATAAAAATCCATAAACTGACTATACCAATACTGATTCCAAATTGATCACATAAAATGGCTAATGCAAGAATAATCAAAAATAATGCAATAAAACGGCTCAATTTTACATAAGAAATAATACTGAATTGTATGCATTTCTGATGTTTATTAGTTGTGATTTTAATCCTTTGTTTTGCACTGCATAAAAACAGTAGGTAGCTCGCAAGCCATATACAGAAAAACACACAGCATATGAGCAGAAAGAACATCATGATGATGGCTCCTGAATATTGTGCTGATCTTGTTGTTTAAGCAATTTTTTTTGCATTTTGAGGGTGGCTTTATATTGAATAGGTTGTAATTTTTGATGTAAAAATATTGCGCACAGTGCTAATGCCCAAATGGCTAAATCAATGCGTAGAAAGTGCCAATAATCTGCGAAAGAATGAATATATTGATGATTCAATAGTTGATAAAGATTCAATAGAGGTAAGCATATTGCTAAAATAATCAGTACTTTTAATTGGCTCTTCCACAGCCATTTCTGTGGTGTACAGAGTGCAGATATGAAGCTAAGCAACCACACGATAAAGAAACTATAAATTTCATAGTTCGGCGATCCTGCAGGTAGCTCAACTAAACGGTTGGTATATAAATAGCTCAGCATTGCAATGGGTAAGCCAATAATAATACTAACATTTAAGCGATTAACCAAATAATGCCCGAAGTGAAATTGATTTTGCTTATTCTGTAGTTGTCTTTTTAAGCTCCACAATAAAAGTCCCGAACCAATCATCGCACAGCCTAACAAGCCTGAAAAAAATAGTCCAAGTCTTAAAAGTGGTTGTGCAAAAGTTGCCATATGTAAGCCATACATACTTGCATTTAAAGTTGCAATTGCGCTGTGATTTCGGGTGTCTTGAAGAAGTTGCCCTGTATGTGCATTAAACCTCAATTGTGTTTGATTACGTGTTATCGAGTGATCTTTTAATTCAGTTAAGGTGATTTGTGCCTGATCTGTATTGGGTTGTTTAATACTGATGTTATCGAGTGCCGTTTTACCCCAATGATGTTCGATTTGTTGTAAAAAATATTCGTTTGGTCGCATGTTTGCAGGTTGAGCAGTCGCTTGAGTAGGGGTTGAAACGGTGCGAATTTCTTCAAAATATTGAAAAGGATTGTCAGGATAGACCTTTTTCAAGCCATCAGGGAGTAGTACATAGAAAAAAATAGCCAAACCTGTAAAGGTCATGGTCAAGAAAAAGGGTAGTGCGATGACAGAAGTGACATTATGAAAGTCTAAATAAGACCGTGGTCCTTTAAAGGCTCTTAAAGTGAAAAAGTCGGTGATAATTTTTTTATGTGTGATAATTCCCGAAATGAGCGTAATGAATATGATCAGCGCTGCAATCGTCATAATCAGCCGCCCAATCATGATTGGAATGCCAAATAACTGAAAGTGAAAACCATAAAAAAAGTCGCCACCTTGCGTGCTTGAAAGTGTCAGTTCTTTACCTGTATTGGCATCTAATGTTTTGCTTTCATAGCCACCATCGGCTTTTTGCCAATAAATTTGATTGACAGGATGTTCAGGACTTGCCACGCCAATGTACCAACTTTTTGCATCAGGCGCATGAGTATTGAGGTATTGAAAAGCACTTTGAATAGCCGTGTCTTGTTGTACTTGCATAGTGGCAAATTGTGGTTGCATCCACAGGCTAATGTTATGGCGGTAATAACTGACAGAGCCCATCAGAAAAATAACGAAGAACAGCCATCCGAAGCTCAAACCGAGCCAAGCATGTAACCATGCCATTGATTGTCTAATCGATTTTTGCATGATTTAAGCCATTCCATCATTAAGGAAATAATTCAGCAAAAAAAGTACAGCAAAAAGTGTTGTACTGATAATTGTTAATTTTATAAGTGACTGAATACAAAAACTGACAATGACATAAATTATCATGAAGATCAGTGAAATAAATGCCGATAAATAAATGGCTTCAGCCTTTGGTAATAGACTTTGAAATATGCTAATTCCAAGATTGGATAAGGTACTCATACACACATAGCCCAATCCAAAAGCGACCATGAAGCGGTAGATCACTGCAACACGATAGCGCCATTGTAGAGATAAAGGCATCAAAGGTATTTTAAGAGGAAGTATTTTGGACAACAACATGGTTTTTCTCTGTAAGCCCTGTAGTTTAGGTCATCACATACAATAAAAATTGAGTTTATGCTTTGGAATGAGAAAAATTCAGCATTTGGATAATGATTCAAATCCAAATGCTGTGTAGGGCATCATTAACACTTAAAACGAGTGTGCATGAAAATAAAAATTAGTATTTCAATTTCACAGCGACACTATAGTTTGCAGGTGCACCGTAAAAACCTTGCCCATCAGGGAAGTTAAATAAATATTTCTCATTGGTCAGATTATTACCATTGGCTTGCAGTGTAATATGATCGTTTAACTCATAACTCGCCATCAGGTTGACCAATGCATAAGCATCTTGTTGAATGGTTCCTGCTTTTTGTGTCACAACACCGTTCGCGCTCGATTCTGCAATATCTAAATGCGTTTTATCTTGCCACTGAACACCCAAACCCAGTTTTAATTGGGGTAATTGTGGGACTTGGTAGGTTGTCAGCAAATTCAAAGATTGTGTTGGATTAAATGTACGCGCATCGCCACCATTTTTCAGATCTTTTAGGCTAAATTGTGTATAGCCAAAACTTAGATTTAAATCATCGGTCAGTTGCCCTGCAAAGCCAAACTCATAACCTTGTGAGCGTAAATCACTGACCTGAGTTTTGCGCAGTGTCGGTAAGCCATCAGAATTACGCAAAGGATAGTTATTTTCTTCGGTACGGAAGACTGCCATGCTTGCAGTTAAGCGATCATCAAGCCAACTACTTTTTACCCCGATTTCATAACTGTCGCCTTCAATGGGTTTGTTGATACTCCCATCAAGGGCTTTAGTGGTTTGTGGTCGGAAAATTGAGGTATAATTCATATAGCCTGTATATTCAGGACTAAAATTATAAGTTACGCCGACATAGGGCAGGACTTTATTTTCATCATAAATGGTATCTGTACCATAACTTGTCCCTTTACTTTCGGCTTGGACGTAGTTCGCACCGAGTAATAGCTTGAGATCATCTGTAAAATGAAGGCGTGTAGACGCATAAATACTCTGATTTTTTTGCTTCATATGCATTTCACCACTCGTTTTAGACATATCCCAATTCGGTTGGTCAGGTGTCCAACTGTCTAAATCTGTGGTGAGATGATTGGCATAACTGCCACCATAGCCAAGTTCATTGGTGTTGTTTTGTGACCATGTGTAGCCTAAAGTTGCTTCATGACGTTGACCAAAAAGAGGATAATTTCCTTTCAGTTGAATATCTGCTTGACGGGCTTTGTTATCATCTACATACATTCCCGGCCACAAATAAATGCCAGATGTACTGTCTGCCCCCGGATTACCCGATAAAAATAACAGTTTTGAATTGCGTTCAGTATGCTTTTCATCATAAGCAATTTTAACTGACCAATTGTCACCGAGTT
>CAXYZD010000107.1:0-8198 GCA_964293455.1 uncultured Acinetobacter sp.
ACATGTAAATTCGATACGCCTAAAGTTTG
This sequence comes from uncultured Acinetobacter sp., assembly GCA_964293455.1. GTDB lineage: Bacteria > Pseudomonadota > Gammaproteobacteria > Pseudomonadales > Moraxellaceae > Acinetobacter. The sequence continues at coordinate 30 of CAXYZD010000107.1, forward strand.
AGGGCAAATTATACAGAAAAAATATAACTTTTAGTAGTGACAGTTTATTGACAGTTACAAGTTTTTTTCTCAACAGTCTGCTTTTTCTTTTGTAAAGGAGTGTAAAGAGATTAGAATGACGCCACCTTGGCGTAGTTTTTCTTTTCTCATGTCTGATTCAAAACACTCTCCTGAGCAGAAACAAGGATCAATTGATCTAGTTTATGCACTCAATGACCGTCCAAAACCCCTCATTGCTTTTTTTGCAGCACTGCAACATTTACTTGCAATTATTGTCCCGATTGTTACACCGGGTCTTTTAATTTGTTTGGCACTTGGCGTTTCAGCGCAAGATACCAACATGATTTTATCCATGTCATTGGTGATTTCAGGTATTGCAACCTATTTACAATGTAAAAAAGTCGGTCCTTTTGGTGCAGGCTTACTCATCGTTCAAGGCACAAGTTTCAACTTTATTGGCCCTATTATTGGGATTGGCTCTGCGATGGTTGCTGCTGGGACTCCTGTTGAAGCAGTGATGTCTGCCATTTTTGGTGTGGTCATTGCAGGCTCATTTATTGAAATGGGTGTTTCTCGCATTTTGCCTTGGGTTAAAAAACTGATTACGCCTTTGGTCACAGGTATTGTGGTATTGCTGATTGGTTTAACACTGATTAAAGAAGGTTTAATCAGTATGGGTGGTGGTTATCAGGCAATGGGAGATAAAACCTTTGCCAGTACCGACAACCTCATCATGTCATGTACTGTCCTTGCGATTATTATTTTACTCAACCGTGTCAAAATCGTTTGGGTGAAAAGCTCTGCGATTTTAATCGCACTTGTGATTGGCTATGCATTGGCAGGTTATATGGGCTATTTGAATTTTTCAGGCTTAAAAGATGCACCATTGATTCAAATTCCAACACCAATGCATTTTGGGATCAGCTTCTCTTGGAGCTTATTCATTCCAATGGCATTTATTTACCTTGTGACGTCTTTAGAAGCGATTGGTGATGTCACTGCAACTTCTAAAATTTCCAATCAGCCTGTAGACGGTCCAGTTTGGATGGAGCGTATTAAAGGTGGCGTGTTGGTGAATGGTGCAAACTCATTCCTTGCAGGTATTTTCAACACTTTCCCAAGTTCTGTATTTGCACAAAATAATGGTGTGATTCAATTGACTGGTGTTGCAAGCCGTTATGTCGGTATTTGGATTGCCATCATGCTGGTAATTTTAGGATTATTTCCGGCTGTTGCAGGTGTGATTCAAGCTGTACCTCAAGCGGTGCTTGGTGGTGCTGTCATGGTGATGTTCGGTGCGGTTGCTGCTTCAGGGATTAATATTTTATCAGGTGTGAACTTAGACCGCCGTGCCCTATTGATCATTGCAATTTCATTAGGATTGGGTTTAGGCGTTGCACAAGTACCGCAAATTTTGGAACATTTACCAGAACTTGCTCGTAATATTTTTAGTTCTGGTGTTGCAACAGGCGGTCTATCCGCATTGATTCTCAACATCATATTGCCTGCGACTAAAAAATAAGTCTCATTTTCTTTATAATGCCCAGCTTAGTCTGGGCATTATTGTCCTAAATTTACTCATGGATGCCAAATATGGAGCCAAAAAGTGAAGTCGTCATTCGTCAGCATGACTATCTTTCCGGGCGTGTGTTATTCATTAATGCACCTACAGATGATTTACTGAGCAACTTAGCACAGGACATTGAAGCTGCTGTATGGACGTGGAATTACAACGATCTTCAGTATTTCCAACAACGCTCGGCAACTGTCCATTTTGGTACCCTGCTGCCTGAACAAGATTTTGATCAGGCGGTTATTTTTGTTCCAAAATCAAAAGAATTGCTCAATTATATTTTACACAATGTCGCAAGCCGCATAGCACAAGGTGCCTCTATTTTCCTTGTTGGTGAAAAAAAGGAAGGTATTGAGCGTGCTGCTAAGCAACTACAACCCTATGGTCAAGCGGTAAAACTTGACAGCGCACGCCATTGTCAAATGTGGCAAATCAGCCTAAATACGACAGTGAAGGCAAAAGCACTTGCAGATTGGGCACACCAATATACAGTAACCACACCAAATGGTGATTTGACCATTTGTTCTTTACCGGGTGTGTTTAGCCAAAATCGCTTAGATATAGGCACAGCAGTACTTTTGCCTTATTTATCGCAAGTCACTGCAGGTAAAATTGCCGATTTCGGCTGTGGTGCTGGAGTCATCAGTGCGTATTTAAGTAAGCTCAATCCCAAAAATCGTATTTTTGCTTTAGATGTCGATGCTTTTGCTTTAGCATCAACACAAATGACTTTTGAAAAAAATAATTTACCATTAGAACAACTTGAAGTTAAAGCGGTTACAGGGATTGAAGAAGCACCGTTGTTTTTGCACGCCATCGTCAGTAATCCTCCGTTTCATCAGGGGATTAAAACCGATTACAATGCCAGTGAAACTTTATGTAAAACATCACGACGCCATTTAAAATCGGGGGGTGAACTTTGGATTGTGGCAAACCGCTTCCTGAATTACCCACAGCTTATTGAGCAAAGTTTCAAACAATGCACAACGAAAGCAGATCAACAAGGCTTCAAAGTGCTGTTCGCCAACACTCAAAAAATTAAGGAATAAAGATGAGCGAAACAGATCATCAACAGCTCAAACGACAGCTTGGTGCCCGACACCTCAACATGATCGCCATTGGTGGTTCTATTGGTACAGGTTTATTCCTTGCCTCTGGCTCAACCATTGCCAATGCAGGTCCGGGTGGTGCATTACTCGCTTATGCCCTCATTGGTATCATGATTTACTTCCTCATGACCAGTTTAGGTGAACTTGCAACCCACAATCCAACTTCAGGTGCTTTCTTCACCTACGGCACAAAATATGTCGAAGGTGGTTTTGGTTTTGCACTCGGTTGGAACTATTGGTACAACTGGGCGATTACTGTTGCTTTTGAACTCGTTGCTGTGCAATTTATTATGAAATTTTGGTTCCCCGATATACCAGGTTTCTATTGGAGTGCCATTTTTCTTGCCATTATTTTTGGTTTAAATGCACTAACCGTTAAAGGCTTTGGTGAATCTGAATTCTTCTTCTCTCTCATTAAAGTACTTGCGATTGTTGCCTTTATTATTGTCGGTCTTTGGATGATTGTTGACATCATGCTTACACCGGGTGTTGCAGCATTTGGCAATTGGACAACTGGCGAAGCACCTTTTGTCGGTGGTTTATCTGCACTGATTGGTGTGGCAATGATTGCAGGGTTTTCATTTCAAGGCACAGAAATGGTTGGGGTCGCTGCGGGTGAATCTAAAAATCCGAAGAAAACCATTCCGATTGCAATTAAGCAGATCTTCTGGCGTATTTTATTATTCTATATCTTGTGTATCTTCATTATCGGCACATTGATTTCTTATAATGATCCTCGTTTGCTACAAGCTGCTGCAACCGATGATATTGCATTATCACCATTTACCTTATTGTTTGAAAAAGCAGGCTTTGCTTTTGCTGCAAGTTTAATGAATGCCGTAATTTTAACTGCGATCATGTCTGCAGGAAACTCAGGTATGTATTCATCCACTCGTATGTTATTTGATATGGCACGCAAAGGCAGCGCACCTAAAGCATTTGGTCGTTTAGATACACGTGGCGTACCGATGAATGCGCTCTATGCAACGACTGCGATTGCTGCGCTGTGCTTCTTAACGACATTTATTGGTGAAAAACAAGTGTTTAACTGGTTGTTAAACATGTCAGGTATGTGTGGTTTTATTGTTTGGTTGGGTATTGCAGTTTCACATTATCGCTTCCGTAAAGGCTACATTGCTCAAGGCAATAAACTTGAAGATTTAGCCTATACTGCAAAATTCTTCCCATTTGCCCCTTGGTTTGCATTTATTCTGTGTGCGATTGTCGTATTGGGTCAAAATTATCAAGCCGTACTTGCAGGTGAATGGCTTTCTGTTGTATCAACCTATATTGGTATCTTCTTATTCTTAATCATTTGGTTAGGCTATAAGTGGAAATATAAAACCAAATTGATTCCTTATGACAAAATGGATGTAAAACCATTGGAAGTAGAACAAGATTAACCTTTTCTTTTTCATAAAAAGAACAAGCAAAAAAGCAACTTTCGAGTTGCTTTTTTTGTACTTAAAATTTGTAAGTTAACGTCAAAATGAAAAATCCCACATCCAAATGCTACGTACCCTGCCCTATAAAATCACGATCATCAATAATAATGACTTGGCGACAAATTCCTTCCACTTGACGTTGTTGTTCAAAAACATCAACAGGCATTGCATCGAAACTATCAAAAAAACAGACCTCATCAAGATCTGCTGAATAAATTAATGAATGATTGCCAACACCCTCTAAAGTATCGTAATACGCAATCACAAATTTACCCTGTTCAGTCGCTTGTAAGATTTGGTCATACTTAATTGCAGCTTCAATCGAGATATTCATTTCGGATGCTTTTTGATAAAACCATTGTTCTGTCGGTTGTAAATCAAGATCTAGGTCGGTATAAAAGCTGACATTTAAACCCAGTTGTTGCAATGCAACAGCTAGACTTATGGTCGATGTTCCTTCTTCTTCATTATGGCGACACAGCTTCACCAAGTCATTAATTTCAAGGTCAACACCATAATGCTGAAAGACCATCCATACAGCATAAATTCCACCATTAGCAGGTAAATCTTGCAACTGTTCAGGAATATCCATCATTCATGCCTATACATATTTTTTGAGGGCATAAGTATATGCGATCTAGAAATAAAAAGCCTTGATGTGCTGATCACATAATATTTTCCCATTTTATATAGGTACATATTAAGAAAACATCGAAATAAAAAAAGCGACCGAAGTCGCTTTTTTTAATAACTTGAATTTATTTGTTATTTTCAGAAATCAAAGCCACTTGTTGTGCATAGTTAAATAAATTTAACTTTGACTCAGCAATCGCTTCAGCACCATTTTCTTGCTTAATATCGCGAAGAATACGCAAGCTATGCTGACGAATCGCATGATGTTCTGCTGCATTATAAGTCTTAATGAACTCTTTAATGGCAGGATCACCCTGAGCCACAATACGGTCAACCCAACGTAACAATTGTGCCGTCTTTTTTGCACCCTGTTTAGGGGTTAAATAAGACAGAATCACCGTTTCATTTTCATTGCGTAACAATTTACCAATACGTAAGAATTGGCGACGACGTGCTTCATATGAACTAATGAGCTGAACATCAAGCAAAGCATCAATCAAACGTTCCTCAACAGGTAAGGCGAGAATTTGCTTTTTAGATAACTCTGAGAGTTGTTCACCTAAAGCTGCCATACGTTGCACAGCTTTTTTTTGTTCAGTTTTACTTGCACGCCCTTCTAAAGATTCAAATTGATCTTCAGTAAAACGCTGCGGACTACGTGCCACGATTAATCTGCCTCATAAAATTTTGCAGCGAATAGTGCCTGAACTTCAGAGAGTGCTTTTTCCTCATCTGGACCTTCAATCACTAAACGCAAAGTGGTTCCCTTACCTGCTCCGAGCATAAGTAAGGAAAGAATATTCTTGGCATCGACCAATTTATCAGCCTTCCCAATTTGAATCGATGAACGAAATTGGGTTGTGACTTCAATCAGCTTTCCTGATGCACGCGCATGTAACCCTAATTTGTTAATTACGTCAACTGTTGTATCAATCATGACCAGTGCTTCATTTCCCTGTGTAAGACCTGAACAGACCACTCAGCTTGTAAAGCCTTCTGTAATCTATCGACTATATAAACAGAACGATGTTGCCCACCCGTACACCCAATAGACACCGTTATATAATGACGATGTCCTTTTGAAAATGCAGGCAACCACTTATTTAAAAAAGAGTAAATATCTTGATACATCTCATTTGCTTGATCACTCGATTGCAAAAAGATGCGTACAGGCTCATCTAAACCTGAAAATTTTCGCAACTCTAAATCCCAATGTGGATTGGGTAAATGCCGAACATCAAAGACAAAATCAGCATCTAACGGAATGCCGTATTTATAACCAAAGGATTGTAATATAACAATCAGTTTATCGGACTGTCCGAGTTTCGACAACAGCGTATCTTTTAAATCATGTACGCTTTTATCGGTGGTATCAATATGTGCCGTTGCTCGTAGTTGAATCGGCAACAGTAACGTTTTTTCTTCTTGAATACATTCGTTTAAACTTTGCTAACGTACAGATAGTGGATGTGGACGTCTAGACGCACTAAATCGCGCAATCAGCTCTTGATCTCGTGTGGTCAAATAAATAACATCAACCGAACCATGTCTTTGTAAAATCTGAAAAACATGATCAAATTCTTGTAAATCTTCCCGTGTACTGCGGACATCTACACCAAGTGCAAGTTGCTCAAGGTTATTTTCTTTATCAAGCTTTTCCACAATTTCAGGCAGCAATGCCAAAGGCAAATTATCAATACAGTAATAACCGAGATCCTCTAGCACCTGTAATGCAGATGATTTCCCTGAACCCGATTGTCCTGTCACGATAAGTATACGCTTCATGGCATAGCGATCCTAAAATAGTGGTTAAGCAGTTAGATCAACTGCATTTATTATCCTACAGAATATTTAACCTGTAGATTATCAATTAAGCGTGTTTTACCCAATTTTGCAGCAACAAACAAAACAACATCCTGATCAAATTGAGCCGCCTTTTGTAACATAGGCGTACGTGCTTCAACGTAGTCTACAACAAGACCTGTTTGAGTCAATGTCGTACGAATATGCTCAAGGCTCAGATCAAGCGCTGTTCCACTCTGTAATGCTTTCTCAGCCGTTTTTAATGACTGGTAAATGACAGGTGCTGTTTGGCGTTCTTGTTCAGTTAAATAACCATTACGAGAACTCAGTGCTAAACCATCTTCCGCACGGGCAATCGGTACACCAATCACTTCGATTGGCATATTCAAATCACGAACCAACTGTTTAATCACAGCCAATTGTTGATAATCTTTGTGTCCAAAAAATGCAATATTCGGCTGCACAATATTGAATAACTTCGTCACCACCACAGCAACACCATCAAAATGACCTGGACGTTGTAAACCACACAAATCATTGGTGATTTCACCGACACTGATATTGGTCAGACGAGGGTGTTTACCATACATTTGCTCAACGGTGGGTGCAAAAACAATATCACAGCCCACTTCGGCAAGCAGATGACTGTCATGCTCTAACGTACGTGGATAATTATCAAAATCTTCATTCGGTCCAAACTGGATCGGATTAACAAAAATACTGACCACAACCACATCACAAAGCTTACGTGCTTCACGTACAAGATTTAAATGTCCTTGATGTAAATTTCCCATTGTCGGCACAAAACCAATAATTTTTCGTGCAGAACGTGCAGGATTTAATGACGCAGATAAACCTTGTATCGTTGTTTCAGTTTTCATGTTTACAGCTCTACCTGAAATATATGTTCTTTTGCAGGGAATGCTTTGTCTTGTACTGCAATGTGGTATGCCTTAAATGCATCCATAATGGCAGTTTCACCCGATTGGTCTTTCATAAAGTTACGCACAAATCGTGCCACACGACCAAAGGTCAAGCCAAGCATATCTTGAACAACAAGCACCTGACCATCTGTTTCCACACCTGCACCAATACCAATCACAGGAACATGTGGGAATAATGCTGAAATTTCAGCACCCAACTGTGAAGGCACACATTCAAGCAATAAAATTGCTGCGCCTGCATCCACCACAGCTTGACAGTCTGCAATCAATTGATCAGCCGCTTCACGTGTTTTTGCTTGTAGCTTATAGCCACCAAAGACATGAACTGACTGCGGTGTTAGCCCCAAATGTACACAAACAGGCACACCATTACGGGTCAAAACTTGCACTGTTTCAGCTAACCATGCGCCACCTTCAACTTTAACCATTTGCGCGCCCGCTTGCATGACAGTGCGGGAATTCATCAAGGCATCATTGAGGGTTGCATAACTCATAAAAGGCAAATCACACATGATAAATGCATGTTGATTGCCACGGCGTACAGCCGCAGTATGATATGCCATATCGGCAATATTTACAGGTAAGGTTGAATCATGCCCTTGCACGACCATACCCAACGAGTCACCAATTAAAATACTGTCAATTTCAGCAAGTTCCATTGC
>CAXYZD010000108.1:0-8193 GCA_964293455.1 uncultured Acinetobacter sp.
GGCATGCGTCATTTCCGTCATTAATTGATTAGAAGTCATATTTATTAATCCCCCCTAAATCCCCCTTTGTAAAAAAGGGGGACTTTTCACGTAAGAAACCTTAGTTTTCATGCGTGATCTCCTCTCTTTTTAAAGGGTGAGAAGTACGACTTCGCAAGGGGGATTATTTTCTTTAAGGGATTTTTAGATGAACATTTTAGTTTTGGGTAATGGCGGTCGTGAACATGCGCTTGCATGGAAAATCGCACAAGATGAAAAAGTTGCCAAAGTTTTTGTAGCACCCGGCAATGCAGGTTCTGCAACTGAAAATAAATGTGAAAATGTTGCCTTAAACATTTTAGACAATACAGCGATTATCGACTTTGCAAAAAATAATGCGGTTGATTTAGTCATTGTTGGCCCTGAAGCACCCCTTGTAAATGGTGTGGTTGATGCAGGTCGAGAAGCGGGTCTTAAAATTTGGGGACCAACTCAATTTGCAGCACAGCTTGAAGGCTCTAAGGCATTCGCAAAACACTTCCTTAAACGCCATAATATTCCAACTGCTTTTTATGACGTATTCACTGAAGTTGATGCAGCCAAAGCCTTTATTGAAAAAAATGGTGCACCAATTGTCATAAAAGCCGATGGTCTTGCTGCGGGTAAAGGCGTAATCGTTGCCATGACCAATCAAGAAGCATTTGATGCCATTGATGATATGCTTGCTGGCAATAAATTTGGCGATGCAGGCTCACGTGTCGTCATCGAAGAATTTTTGGATGGTGAAGAAGCCTCTTTCATTTGTATGATTGATGGTGACAACATCTTACCAATGGCGACATCTCAAGATCATAAACGTATTTTTAAAGGTGACCTCGGTCCAAACACTGGTGGTATGGGTGCTTACTCTCCTGCTCCAGTTGTAACTGCTGACGTGTTTGAAAAAGCAATGAATGAAGTGATGCGTCCTACCGTTGAAGGTATGAAAAAAGACGGTCATGTATATACTGGCTTCTTATACGCAGGCTTGATGATTGATGAACAAGGCCAGCCTAAAGTTATCGAATTCAACTGTCGTTTTGGTGATCCTGAAACTCAACCGATCATGATGCGTTTAAAATCATCTTTAGTCGATTTAGTTGAAGCTGGTCTTGCTGGTAACTTACCTGCTGAAGCTGACTGGGACGAGCGTAAAACTGTCGGTATCGTTCTTGCATCTAAAGGCTACCCTGAAACATCAAGTAATGATGATGTGATTTCAGGTTTAGATACAGTTATGACGGATGCGAAAATCTTCCATGCGGGAACGAAAGCACTTGAGAATGGCGACATCGTCACTGCGGGTGGTCGTGTACTTTGCGTGACTGCAATTGGCAATACAATTGGTGAAGCACAAGCAAAAGCATTAGAACTATGTGAAAAAGTGACTTTTGATGGTGCTCAATATCGTAAAGATATTGGTTACCGTGCAATTGCGCGTGAAAATGCTTAACTTTGTTTTATGAAATAAAGTTTTAAGTAATTAAAACCCGCTTAGGCGGGTTTTTTATTGCTAACCATACCAAGAAAAAATCACAATCATTTCACCTCAAATTGACACTAATACAGGATTATCATTGCAATATCCCTTGAATCACTGTCTATGTCATTTTTTCTTTTTTCTACATTTTTTTTAATGATTCCAATAGGATTAATCATATCAAAATTTAATCAACAGTATAAAAACACTTACATCCACCTATTTACAAAGCATTGTTTTTGGATCGCAATTTCACTTCTACCATTTATCTGGTACATATTTATTATAGATTTAAGACAACATAATGCTAATGGTTCAGCTGCACTCGGAGAAGCTATAATTATACTTATTTCACCATTTTTAGTAATTTCTATTTTTCTTCTAGGACACGTTTGTTTCATTGCCACATTCATGTGTATACATCACACGACTCAGAAAATCTACGGAAATACCGCAAATTTTATACCGAGCATTTCCCTCAGTGTATTGCTTATCATTATCTTATTAGAGCTGATATGGTGGGGAGTTTTTAGCTCAGAAAAATCAATTCCACTTCGTATTTACACATGGAATCTTGTAATACTGACCTTTCCTTGGATACCTGTGATTGGAGCAATTTTGATTAAAAATAGATAGACTAGAAAAAACTCTAATAGAATTAGACATTTTTCACTACTAGATTACTCAAATTCTTTATATCCAAAAATAAGATAACAACCTCAAAAAAATTTATATATTATGAATAAGTATAAAATACAACCACTATTTTTAGTACAATCAATAAAAGTACTTGTTTTCATTGTCTATTTAGTAAAAATATAAAATAAATCAAGTCCCTCTGGTAAACGACTGCCTACACAAAGACCTATATGTATAATGTAAATTTATTGATATGATAAACTAATCCTTAGAAGCTGTTTCTAAACATAATTTTATTGTACGGCGATAAAGTTAAACAATAAAATATCGCTAACTTCAGCTTTCTAAACCCATTTTAACTGGAAGTGATTTCCAGCCAATAATTGAATTTCGACATCCGTGTCGAGAATGTCATACTTCTATAAAAAGCAGGCATTTCCCCTTTCAGGACACAAACATGAAAAAGCTATTTAGCGTACTGTTCAGCGCATCTGTACTTACTCTTACAGCATGTGGCAAACAAGAAGCTCCAAAAACAGAAACTACAGAAGCAAAAGCAGGCGCAGAACAAACTGTTGTTATGGCATCAACAGGTTCAGATGCTGATATTTGGCGTTATATTGCGACTTTGCCTGAAACTAAAGCCGCAGGCATTAAGCTTGAAGTGAAGAACTTCACCGACTACGTTGCAATGAACACTGCTGTAGCCAATAAAGAAGTGGACATCAATGCATTCCAATCGTATGCATATCTTGTTGCATTTAACGAATCAAATAAAGATAAAATTGCTCCAATTTCAACCACATATTTAGAGCCAATGGGTATTTACTCAACTAAAGTAAAAAAAGTTGAAGATTTCGCTCAAGGCGCAACCATTGCGATTCCAAATGACGGTGCAAATGAATCTCGTGCATTGTTACTTTTACAGTCTGCTGGCTTAGTGAAGCTTAAAGATGGCTTTGATACTGTAAAAGGTACACCTGCTGATATTACTGAAAATACGAAAAAAATTGTTATCAAGCCAATTCAAATGGCAACTGCGGTACGTGCTAAAGATGAAGTTGATGCCATTATTTTAGGTAATACCTTGGCAATGGAAGGTGGCTTAAATGTATTAAAAGATTCAATCTACTATGAGCCAACCGATCAAAGCACAAAAATGAATGTAAACGTACTAGCTGTGGCTGACTCTCGTAAAGATGATGCTGTATTGAAAAAAGTCGGTGAACTTTATCATGTTGCGGCTGTAGGCAAATATGTTCAAGAACACTTTGGCGGAACTAAAGTTGATGTAAATAAACCTGTAAGCTATCTTACAGAATCAAAATAGTTTTATAATAAGATCAACCAAACAGGCAAAGTAGATTTGCCTGTTTTTTCATTTTTGCATAGTTCCTGACGATATGATTGAATTTAAAAATATTTCAAAACACTATGAACTGAAAGGTCAGAACATACGTGCGCTTGATGAAATTAACCTGACTATTCCTGCGGGAAGCATTTTCGGCATTATTGGTTATAGTGGTGCGGGTAAAAGTACCCTCATTCGTTTAATCAATTTGCTTGAACGCCCTACGCATGGTCAGATTATTATCAATCAAACCGACTTCACTGCCCTAGATGCAAATGCATTACGCCATGAACGTGCAAATATCGGTATGATTTTTCAGCATTTTAATTTAATGCAAACCAAAACGGTTGCAGATAATATTGAAATGCCTTTGAAACTCTTAGGTGTAGCAAAAGCTGAACGCCAAAAACGCCTCAATGAGTTACTTGAGTTTATTGATTTAAAGCATAAAAAAGATGCGTATCCTGATGAGCTTTCAGGTGGTCAAAAGCAACGTGTCGGTATTGCCCGCGCGCTTGCCAATCATCCTAAAATTTTACTCTGTGATGAAGCAACCTCTGCACTCGATCCGCAGACCACGCAGTCTGTACTTGAGTTACTCAAAAAAATTAACAAAGAACAAGGTATTACCATTGTTATGGTGACGCATGAGATGGATGTCATTGAGTCTGTTTGTGACTATGTTGCCGTTATGGAACAAGGCAAAGTGATTGAAAATGGTTCTACTTTAGAAATTTTCAGTCAACCCAAACATCCGACCACCAAGACCTTCATTCAAACCGTATTACAGCAACAATTGCCTGTCAATATTTTGAATAATCTTGAAAATAAAAACCATAACAGTATTTATAGCCTACAGTTTCTCGGCACATCTGCACAGGAAACAGTTGTACAAGCTGCTATTAAACAGTTTGATATTAGTTTAAATATTTTATTTGCCAATATGACCGAAATTAATGGTTCAGTGATTGGACAAATGTTTATTCAACTTTTGGGTGATGCTGATGTGATTCAACAAACGATTGCCTTCTTTGAGCAAAATGGCGTGAAAGTCGAACAATCAGGAGTCAAAGCATGAGAGACCTGATTGTTCAATGGTTAACACAAATCACTGCGCCATTTTGGAAAAGCTCACTCAGCATGGATCAGTTTGTTACAGCAATGCAAGAAACCTGTGTCATGGTGTTTTTTGCAATGCTCTTTGGCATGATTTGGGGCTTTTTACAGGCAATTTGCTTGTACTTAACTCGTCCTGAAGGGATTTTACCGAATGCCTTTATTTACAAAACATTCAACCCGATTGTTAATGCTCTACGCTCTTTACCCTTTATTATTCTTGCGATTTCGATTATTCCTCTAACCAAGTTTATTGTGGGTACATCAATTGGCACATGGGCGACTATTGTCCCTTTGACCATCTATGTCGGTCCTTATATTGGTCGTTTAATCGAAACCTCGTTACTAGAAGTCAATGATGGTATCGTGGAATCAGCTCAAGCAATGGGTGCAACAGTTTCACAAATTGTATTTAAATTTATTATTCCTGAATCACGTAGTTCACTCATCTTAAACCTCACAACAGCAACTATTAGCTTAATTGGTGCAACCGCAATGGCGGGTGCTGTCGGTGGTGGTGGTATTGGTGACCTTGCCATTTCTTATGGTTATCAACGCTTTGATTCAAGTGCTGTCATACTGACTGTGATTGTTTTATTGGTTGTGGTACAAGTTGTGCAAAGCATGGGAAATTGGTTATCTAAGCTCAGATAAGCCCGCTGAACATTTATCATTTATATAAGACCCTCTTTTGAGGGTCTTACTTTATCTAGACCTTCACCTTATACTCAAAAAATGATAACTTAAATCATTTATTACATGAAAATTCAACCTGATAGCAAAGTTACCATTGATCAAAAAAATAATGGCTGTCGCATTCATATCAAATTCGATCACTCACTTTTTATCGGCGATATCCTTGTCAATTTTTTTGTGGTTGGCATTTTTTGGTTAGCTGCATCTTTTGCTATTTACGCTGTGTTTTTTGGTTCAGATTCAGGTGCAGTAGGTTTTTTAATGGTTTGGCTTATAGGTGTAAGTGTATTCACCTATCACGCGATTAGTCATACTTTATGACTAAGAAAAGGAAGTGAGACTCTTGATCTTGATGATGATAAAATCCTCATTATCAAACATATTCCACTCTATTTTTTCACAAAAATTATGAAGATAGCACAACAATTTTATTTACAAATCTAGATAAAATGTATTATTCAGAATATAGCGCCCAAAAAAATCAACTGCCAAGCGCAGCAAAAGGCAACCTCCACATAAAGAGTAAATTTAAAAAAACTTCTTTTTGCATTAGTCTTAACCAACAAGAAGTATCTTTGATTTTTGATGAAATCACCAAGTTTAAAGACAAAAATTTAGATTAAAATCGTATTTAATAAAAGTAATGATCAAATGCCGAATATGAATACTTAAAAATAAAAAACACCTATCTTGATCATTTGATGATTACCTATCACTTATATTATTTTTATCATTTAGGCGTGATTTAAAGCTTCTGCAATCAGATTTTCTTTTTTATGAGTTACCCCCATAACCATGCAATTTTTTTCATCAATTCAGCACGATATGGTGCTGTCGGATTACATGGATTGCGTTGTACTTCATTTTCATAAAATGCTTGCCACTCCTTAACCATTGCCAAAGTTGTACCTTTTTCTTGAATTGCTTTCAGATCTTGCTTTTGGATATTTTCAAAACGTATTTTTGCACCTTCAGGCCCTGTTGCCCAACCAATCACACCCTGACCAAAAGCAGGTAAACTCATATTATGAGGTGTTTTAGGAATCGCATTACGTTCAATTTTTTCATTCACCTGACAGGGCTTTGCAACCATAATAGGTGTAGTCTGTTTCGAAATCTGTGCATCGCTATTGGCATAACTAACATGAGCAACTGTCACCAAACTCAAAACAAAAGCATAATTTAAAACACGCTGAGATACTTTCAAAAATTTCATTTTCCTTTCCACACATTAAAACTTATAGCTAACATCAGCAACAAACTGACGACCTGACTTTGAATACACACCATTTGAACCATTGTTTGATATCGTTTTATCTTGGGTGTATTTATTGTGCTTATTGGTCAAATTATTAATAGTTAAACCGAGTGTCAGCTGATCATCTTTACCTACTTTAAAGTCATAACTTGCACGAATATCCCAATTAAATGCACTACCCAATGATTCTTTGTCATAGCGTGTTTTTACCGCTTCACCATTGGGTGCGATTGGACGCTGCGCAGCAGGAATGGTCGAACTGACCATCGCATCATAGTCCGAACGATAGCGAAAGAATTGGATAATTTTCAGCGGTACACTCGAAAATTCAGTACTCCATCCTACACGTGCTGTCCAAGGTCGTGCAAAGTTGGTCGCGGGACGCGTGGTTTCACCAATCACTTCACCATCATATAAAATGTACTGCTGATACGTCTGATCAATAAAAATATTGTCATCATAACTATTAAAATTACGCTGAATATCACTGTAATCAGCGGCAAAACTAAACATATGTTTTGCATTTAAAAATTGAATTGGGGTTTGATTGGCAAGACTTAATGTATAGGTTTCTGCCTTACTTTTACCGCTATTGTCATAAATATCAATAATTGGACTTAGACTAATACGCTGACGGCGAATTTGATCTTGATTATCTCGATTGACATATTTCAACTGTACCGCCCAATCATTCCACACCGAATGTATGGCAAAAACCGACTCATCTGCAAATGATGTATCAAGCTCACTACGGTTTACTGTCGTCCCCATACTTGCACTCGTATTTTGCAACCATTCCGCATTTAAATTTTTACGCTTTTCCTGCATACGCAAGATATTCACACCATCTTGCAGTTCTGTGAAAAGTGCATTATTGGCATAATAACGATTCCAACCTGTTGTAAAGCCTAGTCGCTCATCGGCAAAAGGGAAATACTGCAATTGACTGCGTGGCGCGATATTATTCTTTTTACTGATACTGTCGTAATCTTGATGCAAACCTAAACGTAACTTGAGTTGATCATTCCAATTCATTTGATCTTCAACAAAGGCGTACCCTTTGTCTTGTTGAATATCAACCGTACCTGCTTGATATACATTACGAATCGTATTGTATTGTCCTTTTGTACCATCACTGCCGATATAGCTCAGATCGCAATGTGCATCAATACTTCCATCAATCAAAGTACATGTATCTGTGCCTAAACCATTATTTTTAGTCGGCACAAAATATTGATACATATTTTCAGGGCGATCCCATTGTGCATTGATATGGCTATAGCCCGCCCCTATACTGAATTGATGATGCACATTGGCAAAGGTAATCTCATCAAAAACGGATTTGAGGTTATATTCCCAGTTGTCTTGTACCATTTCCAAAGCACCATAACCACCTTCACTACTATTTTTTGTATTCCAATTTTTATCGGTCGATGTATTCCAAGCCACACTTTCGTTTGAATCCGAATCCTTCCGATTACTTTGTTTTTGCAACACAATATTTTGTGTCACTACGGCATGACTAAAAGTACTTTTTAACTCCACATCAAGTGCAGAGTTTTCAATATTAGTTCGATAGCCGGTGGTGTTTCAAAAAGTATGCTGACATTAAATGAAACCATTATTGATGTAAAA
>CAXYZD010000109.1:0-8156 GCA_964293455.1 uncultured Acinetobacter sp.
GAAAAGTGCTGAAGAAAAGCGTGCGCGTAAAGCTCAACGTGAAGAAGCACAACACAATCAAGACTCTGCTGAAGCATAAGGAGAACATAAATGGCACGTTTTTACCGTCGTCGCAAGTTCTGCCGCTTTACAGCTGAGAAAGTTGCTTACATCGACTACAAAGATATCGACACTTTAAAACAGTACGTTACTGAAAACGGCAAAATTGTTCCTAGCCGTATTACAGGTACTAAAGCTCGTTACCAACGTCAATTAGCGCTTGCTATTAAACAAGCTCGCTACTTGTCTTTGATCCCTTACACTGACAATCATAAGTGAGGTTGAGCTGTGGATATTATCTTATTACAACGCATTAAAAACCTTGGTAAATTAGGCGATAAAGTTTCAGTTAAAGCTGGTTACGGCCGCAACTACCTTATCCCTCAAGGTCAAGCAGTAGCAGCGACTGAGTCGAATACTGCTGCTTTTGAAGCTCGTCGTGCAGAACTTGAGAAAGCTGAAGCTGATATTTTAGCTGCTGCTCAAGCACGTGCTGACCAATTAGACGAAGTTAACATTGTAATCACTGCGAAAGCTGGTGATGAAGGTAAACTATTCGGTTCTATTGGTACACGTGACATCGCTGACGCGTTGACAAATGCTGGTCTAACTGTTGACCGTGCAGAAGTTCGTTTACCACTTGGTGCTTTACGCAACACTGGTGAATTCAACATCGCAATCCAATTGCATCATGATGTTACTGCTGAAGTTCTCGTTACTATCGTAGCTGAGTAATTTTTGCAAAAAAAAGAGCATGCTTTTGCATGCTCTTTTTTTATTTGTACAATCGAAAAATATAAAACTCACTATCAACCTCTTCTTTCAGCTTATTGAATTTTTTCATTGGGAAATAGGATGACTTTTGCTTTATGATAAAGCAGTCCCTTATCAACCATTTTGCTTTATTTAAAATCAAGGTCTTATATGTCTCAGGCAACTGCCCCTGCTTCTACAAATACTTTTAAAAATGATGCCAAGTCACCTGACTCAGCAGCATTAAAAGAATTTCGTACACCGCCACATAACTTGGCGATTGAACAGGCTGTACTGACCGCATTAATGACTGTTGCTGAATCATTTGAGCAAGTCAGTGATGTGCTGAATGAAAATGATTTTTATGCAACGCGGCACAAATATATTTTCCGTGCCATTGAAAAACTTGCACAAGAAAGCTCACCTTATGATGCTGTTTTGGTTAATGATTGGCTGATTAAACAAAATTTAATTGACACAGTTGGCGGTGAAGAATATCTGATGCAACTAATGTCAGATTCACCCTCAAGTTTTTATAATCTTGAAACCTATGCAGGCAAAATCAAAGAGTTTGCAACTTTACGTAGCATGATCAAAGTTGGCAATGAAATTTTACACAATGCTTATGACACCAAAGGTCGTGAAGTCAGCGAAATTTTAGACTTAGCAGAAACCAATATTTTTTCCATTGCAGAACAACACAACAACAATGCTAAAGCACAAGGTCCAAAGCCTATTGCAAGTGTGACTGCTGATCTGATCACCAAACTTGATGAACTCTCACAAATGGAAGGGAGCATTACAGGTTTAACCACAGGTTTTGTTGAGCTTGATAATAAAACAGCAGGTATGCAAGCAGGTGACATGATTATTGTTGCGGCTCGTCCTTCTATGGGTAAAACCACGCTTGCCATGAATCTCGTTGAAAGTGTTTTATTTAATAACAACTTACCTGCTTTAGTTTTCTCTATGGAGATGCCAGCAGATTCGATTGCTATGCGTTTAATTTCATCTTGGGGCCGTGTGCATCAAGGGCATTTACGCTCAGGTAAAATGGATGGTGATGAATGGTCTAAAGTGACAGGGACTATTCTACAATTACAAGAAAAGCACTTATATATTGATGATTCTTCAGCACTTCCACCGACTGAATTACGTGCGCGCGCTCGCCGTATTGCCAAACAACATGGTGGAAAACTCGGTTGTATCATGGTCGATTATCTTCAACTCATGAAAGTTCCAGGCATGGGTGACAACCGTGTGGGTGAGATTGGCGAAATTTCACGAAGTTTAAAAGCATTGGCAAAAGAAATGAGCTGCCCTGTTATTGCACTTTCACAGCTCAACCGTTCTTTAGAGAACCGTCCAAATAAACGCCCTGTGATGTCTGACTTACGTGAATCAGGTGCCATTGAGCAGGATGCCGATTTAATTATGTTTATTTACCGTGATGAAGTTTATAACAAAGATTCGAAAGAAGCAGGCACTGCCGAAATCATTATTGGTAAACAGCGTAACGGCCCTATTGGTACGGTACGCTTGGCATTTGAAGGTCAATATACCCGTTTTAGTAATCTATCACCTGAGTATTATGCTCAGTATGATGATGAAGAATAATCTTAATAATTGGATTCTCAATCATCAAATGAGAGACTTTAAATCAAAGTTTAGAACTTAAAGTCTCTTTTAACTCCTCAAGATTTTTCGTCCAATCTGCATAATCATTAGACTCTTGCCAAAGCTCATCAAGTTCAGAGTTTTCATGTGTGAGTATATCCAAAGCCTGTATGGCTTTTTGAATCAAAGTAACCGATGCTTGAGTGCTTAACTGATCAATCCATTGACTTAATCCATCAATAAAATCAATATCTTGTGTACCTTGTCCTAAAATATGCGCCAACACTTCTGCTGCTGCATGTGCTACAGACCCAATATCAGCATCAATAAAGTCTTCATCTTGACTCGTAATAACTTGATCAAAAGCCTGTTCAATCACTGTAAAATCTGTACTTTCTTTAACTTCAGCTGCCCAATCGAAAGCTTGATCATTACCAAAAGCTTCGTGAGACCACGTTCGCATTGTTCTTATATCCATAAATCAATTCAATTGTTTATAAAATGTCTGATTTCACAGAAAAAATAAAGTTTAATTGTTTTACAAATGATGTCAAAACCATAATAGATATGTTTTATCGATACAAAGTGAAGAAATGATTAAAAACATAAATGCTCATGTCCATTTCAACTTGATCGGTCTACAATATTGCAGTTCTAAATAGATGTATCTTCATTATCTGAGTTAAAAACTCAAGACTGCTACAAATTATTTTATATATTATCCTTTTCGGGAGTTTTCAGGGTGCGCCAAGCAACTGTTTATATTGATCAAAAAGCACTTCAATATAATTTAAACCGTGTCAAACAACTTGCTCCACAAGCTAAAATCGTTAGCATGGTCAAAGCCAATGCCTATGGTCATGGCATCAAGAACTGTTTAGAAGCCTTAAGTTCTACGGATGCATTTGGTGTTGCTTGCCTAGAAGAAGCACTTGAAATTCGTGCATTGGGTTATCAACAACCGATCACGCTCATCGAGGGTATATTTAATGCCGATGAAATGGCAGTTATCATTGAGAAAAATATTGACATTGTTGTACATCATCAAGTTCAACTTGAATGGCTAAATATGCATAAAGATGCCTATATCGCCAAAGGCTTAAAAGTTTGGGTGAAGCTAAACAGTGGAATGAATCGCTTGGGTTTTAAAATTCCCGAGATCATCGATATTATTAACACATTAAAAGCAGATGGTTTTACGTGTGTACTTGCTATGCATTTTGCCAATGCTGATGCAGAAAATCATCCGTTGAATGAGCAACAAAAAAATCAATTTTTAGATGTGAAAAAAGCTTGTGATCCCATCATGGCATCTTGTTGCAATTCTGCGGCAATTTTCAAATGGCCTGAATTGAATTTTGATTTTGTTCGTCCGGGCATCATGCTCTATGGTGCATCGCCTTTTGCAGATCAATCGGCATATGATTTAGACATCAAACCTGCAATGACGTTTACTGCTGAAATTATTGCGCTCAACGATATTCAAGCCGGTGAATCAGTGGGTTATGGTTCAACTTTTGTTGCTGAAAAAAATATGAATATTGCCATTGTTTCAATTGGTTATGGCGATGGCTACCCTCGTGCATTTCCAAAACAAAACTACGTTGCTATTAGTGGTGAAAAAATCTCTGTGATTGGTCGTGTTGCAATGGATATGATTGCTATTGATAACACTGAGTTAAATGCACCTTTAGGTACTGTTGTTGAACTTTGGGGTAAAAACCAGTTGGTCGATGATGTTGCCGAAGCGAATGGTACCATCGGTTACGAGCTACTCTGTCGTATGAGCAATCGACCTGTACGCAAAAAAATTTAAATCAATATTTTTAACATCAATGAAAAACTAAAAACCAAGCATTTGCTTGGTTTTTATCACTATATATTTAGAATATTAGCAATTCTATTATTTTATAACTCAAATAAAACCCAAACCATAAAATTAAAGCAAATTTAATGGATAAAACTACAAGTAAATCCATTTAAGCCTAAATAAAATAGTCATCCGTTGGCTTTGGCATGTTCTGCAATCCACTGCGTAAAGTTTCTGACCACTGTTTACTAATACGTTGAAAATATGGATCATCTTCAGTAATTCGCTTGCCCGTAGGCTGTTTTAAACTATCTTTGGTATAAATGAGCGCATCAAGTGGCATTCCAACCGACACATTGGAGCGTAAAGTTGAATCAAAAGAAATTAAACTACAGCGCAATGCCTCATCCAAGGGCATCTCATAATGTAATGCACGATCTAAAATCGGTTTCCCATATTTACTTTCACCAATTTGAAAATAGGGCGTATCACGAGTGGCACAAATAAAATTACCTTGCGGATAAATATTATATAACTGCATGTCTGCGCCTAAAATCTGCCCTGCCACCAAAATACTGCAAAAATAATTACTCTGCTCTAAAGGGTCAGCCGTCACATCAGCAATCACTTTTCTCAAAACTTGACCGACAAGCTCCGCCATTTCAAACATAGTATTAACACTATACAAATGAGGTTCTTGCTTTAGAGCCAGTTGATTTTCCAAATGCCCAATCACAGCCTGTGTTGTCGCTAAATTACCCGAAGTTTGTATACAAATAAAACGCTCGCCCTCTACACCAAAGGTGTAAAGTTTACGATAAACAGAAATATGGTCAATTCCTGCATTGGTTCGTGTATCACTGATAAAAACCAAACCGTCCTTTAATCGTAGCGCACAGCAATATGTCATTTCATTACCTTTTATTTTTATTTCGATCACTCTGGCAGTTGGAATAGCCCCCAACCACCTATTTGATGCTTATCTTAACAGGGAAGAACCTGAACAATCGAGTGCATTGTTTCAATTCCACCACGTGTACGTACACCACGGACAGGTGCAACATCCCAATAATCACGCCCCACGGCGACATAAATATGCGCTGAGGGTTGAAATAGTTGATTACTAACATCAAAGCAATGCCACTTCCCATCAAGCCAAACTTCAGCCCATGCATGACTTGCCAAATGAATCATATCGGTGACATATAAATAGCCCGAAACATACCGTGCAGGAACACCCAATGCCTTACACATTGCAATAAAAACATGACTATGATCCTGACAAACACCCTGCCGATCATTAAACGATTTAATAGCACTATGCGTCACCAAAGTACTTTCTGAAAGATAAGGCATCAACTGCAAGACTGCTTGTGCAAGTTTTTTTAAGTGTCCAAGACTCACATTCGGTACATATTTCTGTGCAAAACTCAGCATTTCTGCACTACATAAAGTCGTTTCGGTCATTTGCAAAAAAATACTTGGAGCGACTGGCGAAGCAATACCAAAGAGATTATCAGTATTAATTTCCACCACACCTTGTGCCATAATCACCAATTGCTGATAATCTTCTACTTGTGTACTGGTCATCCACACATTATCAAAAGCATCTTTACTTAACGCTTTACTACCAGGAATACTAACATCCCAACTGTGTACATATTGGTGCTGATTACTCTGTGGCGACATGCGAATATATTGGATACTGCGAGAAGCAGGCTCTGAGTAATGATAATGCGTTTGGTGATTAATCATTAGTTTCATAAGCGATCCAAAGTAAAAATGCCATGTATTTGTTCACTTAAAAGATAGAAATTTTGTACATCTATCTTTTGCTGTAACTGTTTCCAATATGGTTCTAAATGATCCAAACCCAATGCCTGTAATAATACAATCAACGATTCCAACTCTGTAAGTTCCGCACCTATATGCTGTTTTAAACGCAGATGATGGTCAAACTGTTCTATTTTTTGCCCAAGGCTAAAGAATAGAAAAACATCATGGTTCTCTGCTGACTCAAGAACCTCTCGGCAATCCCCTGCAATATCACAGATATATGTCCGATTCTGTTCAGCCTGTCCAATCAATTGATTCAGCTCAGCAAAAGAGCTTGCCGATAATACCCCGCGTAAATCGTGAATATTATTTTTTGCACATTGAAATTGTTGCTGAAAAGATGCCTCTTGCGTTTCATCTTGCAACAACACATTAAGCGATGCCGCATCAAAAACAGGCAAATAAAATGCATGAGCATATTCGACAGCACGATCATCATCAGTAAATGGAAACTGACTACACGCATACTGTACACGCGCCAAATAACGACCTAACCAAAAAATATTTTGTGCATTTGAAGTGAGTAAAATCATAAAATTCTCCTGAATCCGCATTTAGGCATGCAAAGGATCAATCACCCACGTATCTTTAATACCACCACCTTGTGATGAATTGACCACAAGTGAACCTTGCTTCATCGCAACACGTGTTAAGCCACCTGGTACAATTTCAGTGCGGTCAGGCGCACTGAGTACAAATGGGCGCAAGTCAATGTGACGCTCACCAACGCCACTGTGCGTCAAGGTCGGTGATACCGATAAGTCCAAGGTCGGCTGTGCAATATAGTTTTGTGGTGTCGCTATTAACTTGCTACGAAACAACGCAATTTGTTGTTCTGATGATTGTGGCCCAACCAACATGCCATACCCACCTGAGCCTTGTGCTTCTTTAACCACTAACTTTTCAAGATTGGCGAGGACATAATCAAGTTGCTCAGCTTCACGGCATTGATAGGTTGGAACATTCTTTAAAATAGGCGTTTCATTTAAATAATATTCAATCATTTTATCGACATAAGGATAAATCGACTTGTCATCTGCTACGCCTGTACCCGGCGCATTGGCAATCACAACATTATGTTTTAAGTAAGCTGACATTAAGCCCGGAACACCCAGTGTACTGTCTGGTTTAAATGCCAATGGATCTATAAAAGCATCATCTAAACGGCGATAAATCACATGTACTTGCTGACGTCCACGAATAGTTTTCATATAAACCTTATCGTTTTCAACAAACAAATCGAGCGATGTCACCAAAGGTATATCCATTTCTCGAGCAAGGAATGCATGCTCATAATATGCACTATTATAGCGCCCCGGCGTTAATACCACGATATTGGGCGTATCAACATAAGCATTTTCAGCCAACACTGATTTGAGTAGTTGCGGATAATGCTCAATACCTAATAAGTGTTTTTTACACAATTCAGGCATCAGTTTTTGGCTCATTTTACGACTTTCAAGCATGTAAGACACACCTGATGGGGTACGTAGATTATCCTCTAGTACATAAAACTCCCCACTACCATCTCGAATAATATCGACACCACTGATTTGGCTATAAATTTTACCGTGTAAGTTGTGCCCAATCATCATCGGCTGATATGCCTCATGGCTAAGCACTTGTAGCTCAGGAATAATGCCTTCTTTAAGAATATGTCGATCGTGATAAATATCATCTAAGAATAAATTCAAGGCTTTGACACGTTGCGTACAACCCTGCGCAATATGGTTCCATTGTTTACGTGCAATAATGCGCGGGATTAGGTCAAAAGGAATGGTTCGCTCTATACCAGAATCCTCCCCATACACATTAAAGGTAATACCTTGATAAAGAAAATGCGTTTTCGCACTGTCATTGAGTTGCTGTAAAGTGGTTAGACTGTGTTGTGCCAACCATGCTTCCAAATGCTGTGTCGTTTCTGTTGGTAGGGTTGAGTCATCGGTTAATTCATTAAAAAATTGTGATTTTATTTGTCCAAATAAATGTTGCGAATGGTGACTCATATCGTTGAGTGTACCTAATATATTGCCCGTTACGGGTAAAAATTGTTCAAGGTTTAACTCTGTACTCATATTATCTTTAAGCATACAAACCTCGT
>CAXYZD010000110.1:0-8115 GCA_964293455.1 uncultured Acinetobacter sp.
ATTCGCCGAATTGAAGGTTTATTACATCTTGCGAGCGAAGACCGTTACGCAATTTTAGTTGGTCGTTTTAACAGCTTTGTTGTTGAACATTTACTTGAAGGTGCAATTGATACGTTGCATCGTCATGGCGTTAGCGATGATAATATCACTGTCGTTCATGCACCTGGCGCATGGGAACTTCCTGTTGTGGCTAAAAAATTAGCAAATTCAGGCAAATTTGATGCTGTTATCGCACTTGGTGCAGTCATTCGTGGTAGCACACCACATTTTGACTTCGTTGCGGGTGAATGTGCCAAAGGTTTAGGTGTGGTTGGTTTAGATACTGGCTTACCTGTAATCAATGGTGTATTGACTACGGACAGTATTGAACAGGCGATTGAACGCTCTGGTACAAAAGCAGGTAATAAAGGTGGCGAAGCTGCCCTTACTGCTATTGAAATGGTTAACCTGTTAAAGGCAATTTAAAGCATGTCGCAAACACTCCAAGCTACTTATGCAGCGAAACGCAAAGCACGTCGTTTTGCTGTACAAGGGATTTATGAATGGCAAATGAGCCACAACCCAGTTCATGAAATTGAAGCACGTACGCGTGTTGAAAATGCCATGCACAAAGTGGATCTCGGCTATTATCATGAGTTGCTCACAGAAGTGGTCGCAAACCATGAGGCATTGGATGCTTTACTTTTACCCGTTCTAGATCGTGAACTCAAAGCACTCGATGGTGTTGAACTGGCAACTTTGCGTTTAGGCGCTTATGAGCTCAAAGATCATCTTGAAGTTCCATATCGTGTGGTACTTGATGAAGCAATTGAACTGGCAAAACACTTCGGTGGTGCAGACAGTCACAAATACATCAATGGTGTATTAGACCGTCTTGCAAATAGTCTGCGTGAAGCAGAAAAACAACAGGCTAAATAAGCCTTCGTTGTATTTGACATGGCTGAGTTTTCTATTATTGATACCTATTTTAATCGTCAGAAACTTTCTGATGATGACTTAGGTGTAGGTGATGACTCAGCCTTAGTCACGCCTCCTTTCGGTCACCAATTGGTGATTTGTGCAGATACATTAGTTGCTGGTCGACATTTCCCTCTCGATACCTTACCGCATGCGATTGGGTGGAAAAGTGTCGCTGTTAATTTATCTGATATTGCAGCCATGGGTGCACAGCCACACAGTATTTTACTTGCACTGAGCTTACCCCAAATTGATCATGCTTGGCTCAAAGACTTTAGCCAAGGGCTATATGATTGTTGTGATCAATTTGGTGTGCGCTTAATTGGTGGTGATACCACACAAAGTCCTCATCTCACTCTTTCTGTCACCGCAATGGGATGGATTGAAGCAGGCAAAGCCGTTACACGTTCAGGTGCTCAAGTCGGTGATCTGATTGTCGTCAGCGGTACAGTCGGTGATGCAGCTTTTGCATTACAGCATTTAGGACATTCGCTACAACAAAGACTTGACTATCCTACCCCACGTTGTGAACTGGGTCATTTGCTCAAAGGGTTAGCCCACAGCATGATTGATATCTCTGATGGCTTAGCACAAGATTTAGGACACATTCTTAAAGCATCACAAGTCGGTGCTGTTCTTAACCTTAATCAATTACCCATCAGTACTGCACTCAAAAGCCTTCCTGAATCACAGCAATGGCAATACGCGCTCGCAGGTGGTGATGATTATGAATTATGCTTTACAATAAGCAACCAAAATTACGAAAAACTTTTGCAATTACAACCCAATGTAAAAACAACAATCATCGGGACAGTAAAACAGCAATATGGACTCACTTTTGAAAAAGATGGCTTAGATCATTCTCTTCAATTTAATGGATATCAACACTTTGCATAAACCACCTATTGTCTTTAAAAATATGACTTGGTCTGAACGCATCATTGTATTTTGTGGTGTTGGTTTCGGTTCAGGACTTGCACCAAAAGCACCCGGAACGTTTGGTTCTGCATTTGCCTTGTTATTCGTCCCTATCTGGCTTGCAATCGGTTTTTATGGATCTATCTTAGCCATAACAATTATGTCACTTATTGGTATTTGGATTTGTGGTAAAACGGCCGAAATAATCCATGTACATGATGATGGTCGTATTGTTTGGGATGAATTTGCAGGACAATCGATTACCTTCTTACCACTCATTTATCTTGGACAGATGAATTGGATTTGGCTCTTGGTCGGATTTGGACTCTTCCGTTTATTTGATGTGTGGAAACCATGGCCGATTCGTGTCATCGACCAAAAAGTCGATGGTGGCTTTGGCATTATGTTTGATGACATTATTGCAGGACTTTGGGCTGCAATTTGTATTATAATTTATTTATATTTTAGAATGGCTTAAGCCAAAATAATAGGGTGTATTATGTCAACAACGGTGATCATTCTTGCCGCAGGGAAAGGAACCCGTATGCGTTCCCAATTGCCTAAGGTGCTACAGCCCTTAGCAGGAAAACCATTATTGGGTCATGTGATTGAAACAGCAAAAAAATTACAAGCAGAAAATATTATTACAATTTTTGGTCATGGTGGTAACACAGTACAAAAAACTTTTTCACATGAAAATATTCAATGGGTTGAACAAGCTGAACAATTGGGTACAGGTCATGCAGTCAAGGTAACTTTGCCTGTATTGCCTAAAGATGGCTTAGCACTGATTTTATCAGGCGATGTTCCATGTGTTCAACAAAGTACTTTACAAAAGCTTCTTGATGCATCAACAGAAACAGGCATTGGCTTAGTGACCTTAACGCTTGCTGATTCTACAGGCTATGGTCGCATTGTTCGTAAAGATGGAAAAATTCAAGCCATTGTTGAACATAAAGATGCTTCTGAAGAGCAACGTCAAATTAAAGAAATTAACACAGGTATTTACTGTGTCAGCAATACCAAATTACATGAGTGGCTGCCAAAACTCAGCAATCAAAATGCTCAAGGAGAATATTACCTGACTGATATTGTCGCAATGGCTTTGGCTGATGGTCTAGAAATCGCCTCAATTCAACCTGAATTGGCGTTTGAAGTTGAAGGGATTAATGACCGTATTCAACTTGCAGCTTTAGAAGGTGAATTCCAAAACCATCAAGCTAAACTGCTCATGCAACAAGGTGTGCATATTATTGATCCGCATCGTTTTGACTTACGTGGTCAGTTGCATGCAGGTCAAGATGTGCGTATTGATATTAACGTAATCATTGAAGGTGAATGTACTTTTGGTGACAACGTTGAAATTGGTGCGGGTTGTATCATTAAAAATACTACAATTGCTTCAGGCACCAAAGTTCAGCCTTATAGCGTATTTGACAATGCGATTGTCGGTGAAAATGTGCAAATTGGCCCTTTCGCACGTTTACGTCCAGGTGCGAAACTTGCCAATGAAGTCCACATTGGTAACTTTGTAGAAGTGAAAAATACTTCAGTCGGTGTAGGCTCTAAAGCCAATCACTTCACTTATTTGGGTGATGCTGAAATTGGTGCAGGCTCAAATATTGGTGCAGGCACCATTACTTGTAACTATGACGGTGCAAATAAACATAAAACTATTATTGGTGACAATGCCTTTGTTGGTACCAATAATTCGCTTGTTGCTCCCATCACGATTGGTCATGGAGCAACGACTGGAGCAGGTTCAGTCATTACCCAAGATGTAGCAGATAATAGCCTTGCATTTGAACGTGCAAAACAAATTTCAAAAGAAAATTATCAACGCCCTCAAAAAGTTGCGAAATAAAAGGATATAAATATGTGCGGAATTGTTGGTGGCGTTGCTGAACGTAGCATTACAGATATTTTAATAGAAGGTTTAAAGCGTCTTGAATACCGTGGTTACGACTCGGCAGGCGTTGCATTGGTCGATCAAGGTCATATTTTACGTGAACGCCGTGTTGGTAAAGTTGCCAATTTGGCAAATGCTGTATCTGAATCAAAAATTTTAGGTTCACTTGGTATCGCTCATACCCGTTGGGCAACGCATGGTAAACCGACTGAAAATAATGCGCACCCACATATTTCAAGTACGGTGGCTGTAGTTCATAACGGCATTATTGAAAATTACCAAGAATTGAAAGATGACCTCGAAGCATTGGGTTATATCTTTACATCACAAACAGATACCGAAGTTGTTGCACACCTTGTGCACGAAGCAATGAAATCTACACCAAATTTACTCAAAGCTGTTGAACAAGTTGTTCCACAACTTAAAGGTGCATTTGCACTCGGTATTGTGCATACCGATCATCCTGATGAGTTGATTGCGGTACGTGAAGGTTCACCGCTTGTGATTGGTGTAGGTATTGGCGAGAACTTTATCAGTTCGGATCAATTGGCTTTATTGCCTGTGACCAATCGTTTTATGTACCTTGAAGAAGGTGATATTGCCCGTATTACACGCACGAGCATTGATGTTTTTGCACATGGTCAAAGTGTTGAACGCCCAATTAAAGAATTGGATGCGACCGTCAGTAATGTGTCAAAAGGTGAATATAAGCATTACATGCTCAAAGAAATTTATGAGCAACCTGAAGCGATTCAGCAAACCATCTCACAAGCACTTAATGGTAATGCGCTACGTGATGATTTCTTGAAAAATGCTGAAATTGATTTTACCAATATTCAGCAAGTACAAATTTTAGCCTGTGGTACAAGTTATCATGCGGGGATGATTGCAAAATATTGGTTAGAGCAACTCATTGATTTACCTTGCCAAGTTGAAATTGCAAGTGAATTCCGTTATCGCTCACCTGTGATTGTAGCAAATACATTATACCTATGTATTTCTCAATCGGGTGAAACTGCTGATACCCTTGCAGCGCTTCGTGATACGCAAAAACGTGCAATTGAGAAAAATCGTTCAATCAGCACCATGGCAATTTGTAACGTCGCAACATCGTCAATGATTCGTGAAACCAATCATCATTTGTTGACACTTGCAGGTCCTGAAATTGGTGTTGCATCGACCAAAGCATTTACCACTCAACTTGCAGCGCTAATGTTGTTGACGTTGAAAATTGGTCATGTAAAACAAAGCATTAGTACTGAGCGTATTACTGAAATTGCAGAAGCATTATGGCATACACCAAAAGTTATTTTGGATACATTACAGAAAGATAAAGACATTTTCCGTTTATCTGAACTTTTCAAAGAAAAGCAACACTGCTTGTTCTTAGGTCGTGGTACAGAGTTCCCGATTGCTTTGGAAGGTGCGCTGAAACTGAAAGAAATTTCATATATTCATGCAGAAGGTTACGCTGCTGGTGAATTGAAACATGGTCCATTGGCATTGGTTGACAATGAAATGCCGATTGTCATTCTTGCACCGAAAGATGACATGCTTGATAAATTGAAATCTAATATGGAAGAAGTACAAGCGCGTGGTGGAGAATTGTTTGTTTTTGCTGATGAAAATAGCGGCATTAAAAATAAAGATCGTCAACACGTTGTGCATGTACCAAGCGTAAATCAATGGCTCGCACCGATTGTTTACAGTATCCCTGTTCAGCTTTTGTCTTATCATGTTGCCGTTCTTCGTGGTACTGATGTGGATCAGCCACGTAACTTGGCAAAATCTGTAACTGTTGAATAATCAATTGCTTATCAAAAATAAATGCATTTAAATAGGGTATAATTATTCTGCCCTACTCTAAAATAGTCAACCTCAGCGTTGGCTATTTTTTATTTCAAAATTAGTCAATAAAAACCTGATTGGTGCTGTTTAAGCTGTACTTTTAAACTTTTTCCAACGGCAATAATCGTTTGACGATCAGCATCAATAGCACCATGCGCAATCACCATTGAACGCATTTCCAAAGTAATATCATAATGTGGATAGGATGCATTTTGGTGAAATAATCGAGCGTCAATATTCATTTGCTGTGCAAAAGTATGTAATTCTTCAAGCGTATCTGCCATCAAGTGACACCACAACTTCTCTTTAAACATTACACGTGAACGATCGACATAAACTGCCACAACAAGATTCCTTTAAATATAAAATACTTGAGTCATCAATATTTTAAATCTTTAATCGACTCAAAGAATATTGAATCATTGTGAGCAATTTAAATCATCCATCACAAAAAAGAGAGCCTTAGCTCTCTCAATGATTTAAAAATTTAAGATTGATCTTTCGTCATTTTATCTGCTTTTGCTGCCCAATAGGTTGCCAAAGCAGGCCCTGAAATATTGTGCCATAAACTAAAAATTGCACTCGGCACAGCCGTCACAGGAGATGCGGCAAAATGTAATGCTGCAAGTGTCACGCCTAAACCTGAATTTTGCATACCGACTTCAATCGAAATAGCTTTGGCATCGGCATAAGGCAGTTTCAACATACGACTTGCCCAATAACCAAGTAGAAAACCCAAGCCATTGTGCAACATCACCACGCCTAAAATCAGTAATCCCGATTGCAAAATAGAAGCTTTACTTGCTGCAATAATTGCCGCCACAATCAAAACAATCGCAATGACTGAAATCAGTGGCATCACCTGAATATATTGTTCTGTTTTTTGCTTAAAGAATGTCCTGAGCGTCACCCCTAAAATAATCGGGAAAATCACTACTTTTAAAATATCGACAAACATTGAACCTGCATCAATCGGAATCCATTGACTTGCCAACACATAAAAAATAGCAGGTGTTAATACAGGCGCAAGAAATGTCGATACAGAAGTACAAGCTACAGATAATGCAGTGTTGGCTTTTGCCATATAAGCAATGACATTGGATGCTGTACCACCCGGACAACAACCGACAAGGAGTACACCGACAGCAATTTCCGCAGGCAATTGGAAAATTTGACACAGTGCATAAGCAAGCCCCGGCATAATGACAAACTGCGCCACCACGCCAATCAAAACAGCCTTTGGACTGTGCAGTACTCCTTTAAAATCATCCACCGTCATGGTCATGCCCATTCCGAGCATAATAATACCAAGCACCCAAGGAATGTAGACTTTCATCCATACAAAAGCGGAAGGAAAACACAGTGCAATAAAAGCAAAGACTACCACCCAAAATGCAAAAGTTTTTTGTATAAATTGACTGAATTTTAAAATAGCCGACATCAGTGACTCACTGTAAAAATATCTTGCGCAACTACGCGTTTCACGCCAACTGCCAACATTTCTTGCCATGCATGTTGTAATGAACCTTGTAAATCAATGGCTTTCGTTGCATCAGCAATCACATATGATTTAAAGCCCATTTTTGCTGCATCTATTGCTGTCCATGCCACACAAAAATCAGTCGCAATCCCAACAATATAAACCGTATCAATCCCCCGTTCTTTTAAATACCCCGCCAAACCTGTTGAGGTTTGATGGTCAGCTTCCTTAAATGCCGAATAACTGTCAATTTCAGGATGGAAACCTTTACGAATAATCAATTGCGCACGTGAAATATTCAGATCGGGATGAAAATCAGCATCGGGCGTGCCTTGTACACAGTGCGATGGCCACAAAACTTGTGTCCCATAATTCAATTCAACGGTATCAAATGGGTTTTTTCCAACATGATTTTCTGCAAAAGAAATATGGTTTTCAGGATGCCAGTCTTGTGTCAGGACAATATTGTCAAAATGCGTTGCGAGTTGATTAATCTTAGGAATAATTTGATCGGCATGCGCCACAGCCAAATGCCCACCGGGCGTAAATCCGTTCTGTACATCGACCACAATTAAAGCGCTATTACGTTGCATTTTTATCGTCCTTTTAAATCTTTGCATCTGAACATACTATAGATTTACACGCAGTATCTAAGCCTTTTTAAAAAAATAAAATGACTGATTTTCCTGACAAAAATTATAATTGGGCAAATCTTGAATGAGTCGTGCTGAAAAACGAGGATAAATCCGAGCTTTTCGTGCTGTTGAAGCGTGAAAATAAAAGTAACTCAATTTGTTTTTTTGAATGTAACGCAGTAAATGATAACGTGCCAATTGCATCACCGCAAAGACATCAATCTGTTCATTGACATCCTCAAAGGTCGGTTCATCCGCAAAACTTAGCCATGCATCTTTAAGAGGTTGTGCCTTCGACTTTTGAAATTTGGATTTCAATGCTAAAGAAATTTCACATTCATAACAATACAAAGTAAATTCTCGATCTT
>CAXYZD010000111.1:0-8085 GCA_964293455.1 uncultured Acinetobacter sp.
AAATAATTAGCTACGCAGTTTAAAAATTAACTTTCATAAAAAACAACAGTGTTGCGGAAAATATTTGATAACTTTTAGTTCTAATCTTAATGGATGGAAGCTATGAAATTTTTTACAATACTTAGCTTGGTATTATTGGTTGGTCTAACGGCTTGCCAAAAGCGTGATACAGATGCTAGTCAGCAAGATAAATCAACATCACCACACTCCATGGATAAAGATAAATAAAAAACCCGCATATTGCGGGTTTTTTATTGGGTTGATTGAATAAACGAGCTGTATAGGGCGGAAGCTATTTGAGAAAGCGGGGCTTCCAACAACTATTTAGTTGCTGTTTTAAGGTAAATGATGATTTTCCAATGATAAAACTTCGCTTAGATGCTCATTAAAAATATCCGTTAGCATGCTGTCATAGCGTATTGCATTATACTTAAGTAAACGATTTGCTTCGGCTTGAGTAATAAAATTGATTTGAATGGCATCATATATATGCTCTTCAAAAGTTAAACCTTTAAATACGTCCTTTGATTCTGACTTTTTAAATTTATCCCAAAGGTCTTTAATTTCAAGTAGGCTTTGGAAAGTAGACTCCATTCGACCTGTTACATCTTGAGGATCAGTATTGTAATAGACATGTTGCTTCAGTACGTTACGAAAGGCATTGTCTTCCATAATTAGATCACCAACTTGTTGTTTTAATTTATCACTTGGTTTTACTAGCGGTCGACCAAATGGGAAACAAATGAACTTTACTAAACTAGCAGCTAGTGGATAAGGGAAGTTATCAAATAGTCCTATAAATGCTTCTTGTGCCTGAAATAAGACTTTTTCTAAAGCCAATTGAGCGTGAATTTGCTCTGCTTGGGTATGTTGTCCATGTTCATAAAACTTGAGAATAGACGTTGCAATAAACATATATGAATGTATATCTGCTAATCGACCTGATAGCATTTCTTTACGTTTGATTTCACCTGCTAACAAGCCTAAACACATATCAGCAGTGAGGGCGAAATTTGTACTGAAACGATTTATGATTTTGTAATAAGGTACAGTAAAAGTATCTGCACTATTGGGTGCCTGATTTGAGCCACCCGTAAAACCATAAGCTAAAGCACGAGCAGTTCGATTAAAGGTATAACCTAAATGTTGATAAAAAATTGTATTCATTTGTTTGAGTGCAGTCTGCTTGTCATCCATTTGAAGTAGTTGAAGTTCTTCAAATAAATAGGGGTGACAACGCATTGAGCCTTGACCAAAAATCATCAATGAACGGGTAAGAATATTGGCACCTTCAACCGTAATCGAAATTGGAATGGCTTGATACAATGAAGCTAAAAAGTTACGCGGCCCTTGTTGAATTGCACGACCTCCAACAACATCCATACCATGATTGACCAGTTTTCGCATGGTTTCAGTGGCGTAGTATTTTGCCATAGCTGTCATTACTGCAGGTTTTCCACCTTGATTTAATCCACATGTGACCAAATAGCGAAATGCTTCTAACATATATGTGTCACTGGCAATCTCACTAGTGGCTTCTTGCACACCCGCAAATTTACCGACTGAAGTTGAGAATTGTTGACGGATTTTGGCAAATGCACCTACAGTTAAATAGGTCATTTCACCTGCTGCTGTTGAGAGCGCAGGAAGAGAAATACCACGACCTACAGCCAAGCATTCCATTAACATACGCCATCCTTTACCTGCATTCTCTGCACCACCAATAATCCAGTCTATAGGAATAAAAACATCTTTCCCCTCAACCGTACCATTCATAAATGGAGAACCACCAGGATGATGACGTGGGCCAACGATAATACCCTCATGGGAGGCTGGAATTAATGCACAAGTAATACCATAATCACTTTTATTAGTATCACCTAGTAAGCCATCAGGATCATGGAGTTTAAATGCAAGTCCGATTACTGTTGCAATTGGAGCAAGAGTAATCCAACGCTTAGAAAAATTCATTTTCAAACCCAGTACGTTGTTCCCTTCAAACTCTCCGTAGCAGACAACGCCTGTATCAGGAATTGCACCAGCATCAGAACCTGCTTCAGGACCAGTTAAGCCAAAACAGGGAATTTCAGTACCTTTAGCTAAACTAGGAAGATAACGTTTTTTTTGTTCATCAGTACCATAATTAAGTAATAACTCACCAGGTCCAAGTGAATTTGGAACCATACAGCTGACTGCGGCAGTGAGTGAGCGAGATGCAATTTTGCTCATAATTCGACTTTGTGCAAAAGCACTAAATTCTCGACCACCATATATTTTAGGAATGATTAAACCTAGAAAGCCCTTATCTTTAATAAATTGCCACGTTTCAGGGGAAAGATCCTGATTTGTATGAATATTCCATTCATTTAACATGGTACATAGTTGTTCAACTTCGTTATCAATAAAGGATTGTTCTTGTTCGGATAGCTCAGGATAAGGATAATTATCAAACTTAGACCAATCTGGGGCACCCATAAATAGTTCTTTTTCCCACCAACTTGTACCTGCATCCAAAGCTTCACGTTCCGTTGTACTCATACTAGGCATTGAATTGGCTAATATTTTATACGCGGGTTGTGTAATGAAAAACATTCTAAGCTGATCAATTATTAGTATTAGACCAAAGAGAAGTAATGGAAGCCCTAAAATGAGTGACCATGGTATAATAAAAGCAGTAAATAAAGTGATGATAATGATTGTGAGTGAGCCTATTTTTCGTGAAAAAGAAAAAAAGAAAACGGCCCATAAAGTTAAAATTTGAATTAATATCGCGACTAAAAATAATATAATCAAGACTTTACTCCTTGATTGGACTGAATTTTAGTTCAGTTTGAGAAGGTAAATCGTTAGACTTTTATTTCAGCGTATTTAAAATGGAGCATATCAACCAATTTAAAAATAAAACCACTTTTTGGTGGTTTTATAATATTCAAGATAACCAATTGGAAAGCATATAGATTACAAATGCGAGAAAAAACAAACCTATTAAGATTAAAATATATACAGGTATTCTACGGTTTGTTTTAATTTGCTCCGACCTTTCTTCATAGTGCTTCCCGTCTTTAAGAGTAGTCATATCAACCTCCAAAATTTTATGAAGCTTTACAACTTATATGGTGTGCTTATATTTACCCTACATTGTTAAAATATGTGGTTAAATAGTTAAGTTTTTGAATTTATTATCATTAATTTTTAATATGAGCGATAAAATCACTGTAAATATTACCACTGAAGCATCTGTTCCTGCTGCAAAGTAATGGTTGGATGAGGGAAAATGTGAATAGTATTTTCTTTCGAAAATAAAAAAGCACTCTATACAAATAGAGTGCTTTTTTATGGAATTTCGTTTTAAAGATTAGATTAATCACGACCTAAAATAAGATAACAACCAAAACTGATAAAAATACCACCCGTAATACCATCAATCCATTTTGCAAATTGTTGATAATATTGAGTCATTTTATGCCATGAGAAAAATACAGCAACCAAAGCAAACCACAATAAACTTTCAAGCCAAATAAGACCCAGTAGTGAAGTCTGTGCACTGAGTGGTGCATCAGATTGAATTGCTAAAGCAAATACACTACTAAAATAAACTAAGGCTTTTGGGTTTGCCATATTGGTAAAAAAACCTTGAAATAATAAAGATAAATGCGATTTAGCGGGTATTGGAGAAACATCGCTTTGTATTTCGCTATCCGTATTATTTTTTGTTTTTAATGCTGATTTCAGCATTTGCCAACCTAAATAAAGCAAATACAGACCACCACAAACCATGAGTACGTGTTGTAACCATGCAATTTTTTGAAATAGAAAATGTAAGCCGCTGATTGCTAAAATTGCCCAAACTAAAATACTCAGAGAAATGCCCAAAGCTGCAAAGAGTGCATGTGTGCGAGATTGACGGATCGCACTTTGGGTGACGAAGAAAAAGTCAGGTCCTGGACTAATCAGTGCAAAAAAATGAATCAGTGCAATACTGAGCAAGGCGGTCATAATCTTTCCTTTATTTGAAATATAGATAATTGATTAAATTGAATATTTATTTTAGTTAAATATTATTTAAATCAATTTTTGCATAAAATTTTGCAGGACTTTTGCTGCAACTTGTTCAAGTGCAGGTGCAAATCTTTGATTATTTTTACGTAACTGTGGAATATCAATATTAGCTTTGCGTAATTCAGTTGTATGTCCAATCAACCATTTTTCTAAGCCATCATTAAGTACTTCTGGGTGAAATTGAATGGCTAAAACATGAGAGCCAATACTAAAAGCCTGATTTGGGTAAATATCTGAGCTTGCAAGTAATATTGCTTGGTTCGGAAGATCAAAAGTATCGCCGTGCCAATGTAAGACTTCAACGCTATTCAAAGGCTGTAATGGATTATTTTCAACATCAGCCAATTGTAATTTAGACCAACCAATTTCTTTTTGATGCCCCGAATAAACTTTAGCACCACTTGCATGTGCAATCAGTTGAGCGCCTAAACAAATGCCAAAAGTAGGCAATTTTTTTTCTAGACGTTGTTTTAAATAAGTAATTTCATTTTTTAAAAAAGGGTAATCTTCTGTTTCATAGACGCCAATGGGTCCCCCCAAAATAATCACTAAACCTGTATATTCAAAAGCTTGCTTTAAGTCATCGACGCCCGCTTCAAAATAACGAACACGGAAACCTGCCTGATATAATGTATCTTCAAAACTGCCTAAGTCTTCAAAAGCTAAGTGCTGAATTGCGTAAACGGTTTTAGGAAAATCTGTTGGAAGGGAAATCATGGCTTTGAACGCAATAGGCTAAATTTGATGCTTTAATGTAGCTTAATCATGTTCGCATTTAAATATAAAAAACGTGAATAATATCTGATCTTAAAATGAGTTGAGCTAGGAACAGTAAAATGATTTAAAAAACGATTGAGTAGCCTATATTAAGCTACAGATTTAAAGCAGGATAAAATCAAAGCTTTACTTGATGCTAAAATCGTCTGTTTAAGATTTTCATCAGCAATACTTCGAGCCATTAAAATTGCCCCAATCAATTGACATAAAACTGCCCACGCTTTTTCTTCACTGCCTAAATGATGCTTAAAAATTTGCTGACCACGTATTAATTCAGCCTGATACGCCTGTTTGAGTTGTAGGTCTGAACGAGCAACTTCACTTGCAAGTGCAGGTAATACACAGCCATAGTCAGGATGTTCCACATGAGAAATTGATAAATAGCGATTCAGCTCAAATTCAATCCATTGTTCAGCATCCTCAAAAGGGTTGTCTTGCCACAATTGAATACTATTTTGCAGTTCATTTTCAAGTAAGGCTTTAAACAGGTCATTTTTAGATGAAAAATGTGAATAGAATGCACCACTTGTAACACCAGCCGCTTTCATAAACGTATCGACACCCGTCGCAGCAAAGCCATTTTTTTTGGCAATTTTTCCGCTAATATCTAGTAATTCTTTTCTTTTTTGTTCTTTATAGCCTGTTTTATAGCGCATAAAATATTCGCCTGTGAAAATATGATGATATTTACGGTGATTTTTTAGACTTGACCTTGTGTAAAAATTATAACATAGTCATCGTTATAGTAACGATCGTTATCTAATAAGCATTCAAAAGGAAGAATAATGAGTGATATAAATGATCTGTCATCATCAGAAGATAACTTATTAGAAAGTCATGGATTAAAAAGCAATAATCCTCAAGGAAAAAAAGTGGCTTTAGTGATTGGCGCAGGAGATGCAACAGGTGGGGCAATTGCCAAACGTTTTGCTCAGGGCGGTTATATTAGTTGTATGACACGGCGAAGTGCAGACAAATTACAGCCTTTAATTGCTGAAATCGAACAAGCAGGTGGACAGGCGTATGGCTTTGCATCAGATGCGCGTAAAGAAGAAGATGTGATGGCATTGATTGAAACCATTGAAGCGACTATTGGTGAAATTGATGTATTGGTTTTCAACATTGGTGCGAACGTACCATGTAGTATTTTAGAAGAAACCGCACGTAAGTATTTTAAGATTTGGGAGATGGCATGTTTTGCGGCTTTTCTGACAGGTCGTGAAGTGGCAAAGCGGATGGTCACTCGTGAACGAGGCACCATTATTTTTACGGGTGCAACAGCAGGTTTACGTGGTAGTGCTTATTTTGCTGCATTTGCAGGTGCAAAACATGCACTACGCGCATTGGCGCAAAGTATGGCACGAGAATTGGGTCCTCGAAATATTCATGTGGCGCATGTGGTGGTTGATGGTGCGATTGATACTGATTTTATTAAAAGCACCTTTCCTGCAATGTATGAGAAAAAAGATCAAGATGGTATTTTGAATCCTGAGCATATTGCAGAAAATTATTGGCATTTGGCACAACAACCACGTGATGCTTGGACGCATGAATTAGATTTACGTCCTTGGATGGAAAAGTGGTAATTGTAGAAAGAGATATTTGAGTGTTTTAAGTATTAAAAATATAGTGACTCATTAAAAGTAAGTATTATAATTTTTTTAAAGCCAATTTGGCAAATACGCGTTACATAAGTATTGATCAGACAGGGAATGTATAAAAATGAAACAGGTTGAATTTTATTTTGATTTAGGTAGCCCTTATAGCTATTTAGGATTTTTTCAAATTCAAAAAATTGCACAACAGCATCAGGCAGAAGTGATTTGGAAACCGATGCTCTTAGGCGGTGTATTCAAAGCCACTGGGAACAATAGTCCGATGATAGTTCCTGCGAAAGCAGCATATTCAATGAAAGATATGACTCGTTGGGCGAAGCATTGGCAGATTCCTGTACAGATGAATCCACATTTCCCGATTAATACATTACAGTTAATGCGCTTAATCACCGCAGTGCAACTGTATCAGCCTGAAGATTTTGTGCATATTTTGACAGGTTTATTTGATGCGATGTTTGGCGAGCCAAAAAATTTAAATGATATGAGTGAATTGATACAAGTCGTGACATCATTAGGTTTAAATGTGGAACAGGTTCAAGCGTGGCTTAATGATGAGGGCGTAAAAGCACAACTTAAACACGTCACAGAAGAAGCTATTCAGCGTGGTGTATTTGGTGCGCCAACATGGTTTGTCGGTGATGAAATGTTTTGGGGTGTTGATCATTTACACTTTGTTGAAACAGCATTGAGTGAATAGTGAGCTAGGATTATATTGATTTAAAGCCCTGCATTAATTGGGGGCTTTCTATTGTTATAGTAGCGATAAAATAATTGCCAAACTAAAAACAGACAAGATCGTTTGTAGGCTGATCACAGATGCCATCAGTTGATAATTGCCCTTTAAAAGTTTTGTTAAAATATAAGCAGATGAGGCAGTGGGAATGGCAAAGAAAATCATAATGGCAACAATGGCTTCATGATTTAAATCAAAAAAATGAATCGATAGCCATGCGATAAATGGAATGAGAAGGAGTCTTAACGCACTGATAATGATGGATTGAGCTAAATATTTTTTCATGCCTTTAAGTTGAATTGCCGTACCGACACAGAGTAAACCAAGCATCAAACTACTACTCGAAAATGCATTGAGTAAACCTGTAAATCCATTCCAAATGGGAATATTACACAGATTAAATGTGATACCGAGCAAACATGAGCTAATCAGCGGATTTTTGATTAAAGATAAAAAGATATTTTTAATTTTAAGTTGGTTTTTAGGTGTTAACGATAATATTGAGATAACATTGACGAATGGAATGGCAATAGCCAAGATATTGACTAAAATACTTTTAATTTCAGGGTTATTTAACGTGGTGGCAATCGATAAACCAATATAAGTATTGAAACGAATCAAACTTTGAACATATACGCCTGTTTCGGTAACGGGAATTTTTTTGAATAATGCAAATGTATAAACACTACCAAGCACAATAGCCATGACGATAAAAATCACCATCAATATAGAGTCGATATGCCCCATATTGATATTGGCATGTGCGAGAGAGCTAAATAATAACGATGGAAATAAAATATAGTAATTGAGTTTTTCTGCACCATTCCAAAATTCAGCATTGAGCATACGTGATTGAAATAAATAAAATCCTAGACCAATCAAGGCAATTGATGGAAAGAG
>CAXYZD010000112.1:0-7981 GCA_964293455.1 uncultured Acinetobacter sp.
ATTTCCACCCCAAGAGCAACAAGGTTCTGGGCAAATTCAACGATCCCGGTTTTATTAGAAACAGAGATTAAAGCGCGTTTAATAGTCATGATCTTCATCAACAATATTTAAGTCTAGAGAATGAACAGATAAGTAAAATGCAGGTTAAAAAAAATGCCTGCGGAATACGCAAGCATTTTATCATTTATTCGCTCATTAAACCGTGAGCTTTTAACTTTTTACGTAAGGTTCCGCGGTTGAGTCCAAGAATTTCAGCAGCGCGGGTTTGATTTCCGCGGGTGTATTCAAGAACGACAGATAAAAGAGGTTTCTCCATTTCTGCAAGCACCATGTCATAAACTTGAGATGGCTGTTCACCCTGTAACTGTGCAAAGTAATGGCGAACTGCGCGGTCTACGTGAATACGTAGAGCAACATCAGACTGTGCAGTAAAAATAGGAGATTTGCTATTCATGCGAATTAATCCGAAAAATCAGATACCACTTGGATAAAGTGATATAACAATGAGGTCTAAAAAATCTGAGCCCCGTTTTAGATCCTAAAACGTTGGCTCTAAAACAAGAACTTTAGCTTGCCACAATTCGTGCAATTGAGCGAAAAATAAGCGTAACAATAGTTTAAAATTTGTTACAGCGCTCTTTTGGACAAAAAACAATCCACATGCGCAATATGTATTTATAAAGCACATCATTAGACTGTATTTGTTTTTTAAAATTGCGAGGAGTTTGCAGGACAAAGCTTTCGTGGCGCGTATCATACCATTGTCTTAGAAAAAATGAGCAAGAAAACTACATTTTTTTTCACTTTTTTTATATTTTTTCACTTTTAAGGGTGAATTATTTCAAGATAATACGTATCAAATGAATTTCGTGGTTTGTCAATTGTAAATTTGAATTTATATGGACTATTTGATGGAATGCGATTAATACCACTCAGACTTTCATTTAAATAATCTTGAGCGGTAATGGTTTTCGTTAAAATAGTTCGATCTTGTGCTTTGAGTGTGAGTCTAATGACAGGGACTTTTAAACTCTTTTTATAGGTATTGAGTAGAGAGCCTGAAAATTGAGTGCTCGATTTATCTATTTTTTGTACTTTAATCTGCTCAACACGAATTTGATTATAACGATCATCAATCGTATCGCAGTTTAATAGATTACATGTCGTATTGAATGCTGAGTGTAAAGCAGGGTGCTTATCCAATAAAGCGGGATTGAACCACAAAATTTGAAAAACAAGTACAAGTAAGAGAACAAGATTGATTAAGCCCCAACAAAAATAATACAACGGTTTACGTGCTTCAAATCGTTCCTGTTGACTATAGTTGTGCCCATGCACTTGTCCAGCTGAAAGGTTTAGCGAAGGAATGTTGGTCAGTGGATCGAGATTAAATTGATTAAGGCTGTTTAAATAAGTGCGTAAATCAATATTTGAATTTTCAACTTTGCGATTAAAAATTTCAAGAATGTTGGTTTCATGATAAACCTTCTGTTCAGGAACAGGCATTGCTGAAATTTTAGTATGTGTTGAATTTTCAGCGAAAGCAGGTGTAGTTACATCGAGTGTCGTACTTTCAGCCGTATGAGTTGTGTTGTGTTGTTGACCTAGACCATCTGTGTTTTCTAATGTTTGAGCATTGATAGGAGTAGATTCAGCTTTTTGTTTTGACTTTATAGAACGAATGAGTTGCCCATTCTGTGAAAGATTGAGCAACGCATTAAAGTCAGTATTGCATTTTGGACAAGACACCATACCCTGAGCAACAGTAAGTTGTGGTACTGAAACTTTATAAGTCGTTTTACAGTTTGGGCAAATGGTTTGCTTGTCAGTCATGCGTACACAATACTCTTATAATGTTATTTTCGTTTACCTGAAATACGACACCAAGTTTCATCTCGTTTTTCGACTTCTAATATATCAAAAAACTCAGAATAAACATCAGAAACATCAGCTACTTGCTCTTCAATTACACCTGCAAGTGCGAACTCGCCATCAGATTTAATTAAAGTTGAGAACTCTTTAGCAAGCATCATGAGAGGGCTTGCAAGAATATTGGCAACAAAAACATCCGCTTTTTGATTTTTAAAGACTTCGTTGAATTCTTCAGGTAGCCCAACATATAAGTTTTCAAGCACACCATTAAGCTCAGCATTTTGCTTTGTTGCAAGTACAGCTTGTGGGTCAATATCAGTGGCGTAAACTTTTTTAGCTCCTAAAAGTAACGCAGCAACGCCTAAAATACCTGAACCACAACCATAATCGATAACAATTTTATCTTTAACGTCAGTTTTACCTAACCATTGTAAACATAAGAATGTTGATGCATGGTTGCCCGTACCAAAAGCTAAACCTGGATCAAGTTTGATATTTACAGCATCGGCTTCAGGTGCTTCCATCCACTCAGGAACAATCCAGTATTTGTCTGCAATTTGAATTGGTTCATACGCATCCATCCATGTACGTTCCCATTCTTGATCTTCCATAAACTCATAACGATGTGGTACGTCAGGCATTTGTGCAGTAATGAAAGTGATCAATGCATCTACATCAATTTGCTCATCATCTTCTTGTGCATAAATACCAGTCACAATGACTTTATTCCAAAGCGGTGTTTCACCTGGAAGTGGTTCAAGTAAATCCTGATTTTCAGCATCATCTAAAGTGACACTCACTGCTCCAAGAGAGCTTAGTAATGTTTCAGTAAAATCAACTTGTGCTTGTTCAACAGTAATATGAATTTGTAACCACTTCACGAGTTATAACCTAAATATATTTTCATCAGTTGTATTGTAACGGATGCAACAACAGAACGACACCTCAAATCACATGGAAAAGGATGTCGTTTGGCATCAAGTATATATTGTTGTGTATGTCATTTTGCATGAGCGCAACACACATTACTTTTTTAACTTGAGAAAGGTGCTGTTTTCGCAACAGGTTGTTCTGTAAAGCGGTTGAG
This sequence comes from uncultured Acinetobacter sp., assembly GCA_964293455.1. Taxonomy (GTDB): domain Bacteria; phylum Pseudomonadota; class Gammaproteobacteria; order Pseudomonadales; family Moraxellaceae; genus Acinetobacter. The sequence goes on from CAXYZD010000112.1 coordinate 2,960, forward strand.
TAAAAAGCCAAAGATTGCGGCAAAAATATACATAAAGATAGAGTATACAGCAGCAGGCATAGCTACAGCTGAATTCGCAATCACGGTTAGAGCAATGGTCATGGCTAGAGTACTATTATGAATACCAATTTCAAATGCGCATGCTCTTGCTTGTGCACTGTTAATTCCCATGAGTCTAGGGACAAAATAACCAATAATTAAGCTACTGATACAGAAAATAATCGTTGCTAAACCCACTTGACCAATGTACTCCATAATATTGGCGCGTTCTTTGGCAATAGCACCAATGATAATCAGAATGAGAAAGGCAACTGAGAAAATGCGGAGCGGTTTGTTTAATTTTTCTGAGAAATGGGGTGCGTAGTGTCGCAGTAACATACCAATACATACAGGAATGAGAATAATTGCAAAAACTTGAAGGATTTTGCTGAATTGCATGGTGATTTGTTGTCCGTCATTTAAAAAGTGTTGAATCGCAAAATTTACAATTAAAGGTAGGGTAAATGCGGCAATGACCGAATTAATTGCAGTGAGCGTAATGTTGAGCGCAATATCACCCTTAAATAGATAGCTAAATAAGTTTGCTGTGCTTCCTCCAGGAGAGGCTGCCAAAAGCATTAAACCAACAGAGAGTAGCGGTGGTAATTCAAGGACTTTACAAATAATAAAAGCCAAACCGACTAAGAGCACCAATTGACAAAATAAAGCTGTGAGTACTGCTTTGGGATGTTTACTGACGCGTGCAAAATCTTTGGGTGTGAGTTCTAGACCTAGCCCAATCATAATAATGGCTAAGGCGAGGGGAAGCATAATGGTTATTATTCCAGAATCCATGTGTTCTATCCTTTTTGTTTTTATATAAAATTCATTCCGTATAAATTAATGTATTTAATATACTTTGGGTAGATTTTTTATACTTAAATTTCACAGGTAGGTTTTTCATTTGAATCAGAACTATATAAATTTAAATCATAAAATTTTTAAAAGCTTATAAAAAATGATTCGCTGAGCTTAGATTAAAAATTTATAAAGACTTTTTTATTTAAGTTTTTTAAAAGACAAAATGAAAGCTCAAGGTTGAGTATTTTAATTTGGTCTTTATGGAGGGGGATTATTATAGAATAAAACTGAGGGATAAAAATTGAAGTAGACATACGCCTGAAATCATATAGAGAAAAGTAACTTTTAATAGAAACTTTAAGTGTGGAAGTATGTGTCTTAGGCGTATGTCTTTTATTGAATCTAAATTTAAACTCGGAATTTAGATTCAATCATGCAAAATAAGAACGAATAGATAAATGCTTTAACAATTTTTCAATCCATTCAGTTCTGTATAAGCGGACTTATTTTAAAAATAATTTAGATTATTGAGTTGCGCCAGTTGGCGGTGCTGGGAAGTGGAATTGAAGTTTACCATTTTCATTGGGCTCGCAAGTACCGTTAAAAGTCACGCCTTTGTTTGCATATACAACCCAATCCCCTTGTTTTTTCTTGCTACAGATTTGGATTTGTTTCTTCACTTCAGCTTGAGACGCGGTATCTTTGGCATGTGCAAAAGAAACGGTAGCAACACAAAGTAGTGCTGATGAAATGATTTTTGCAATAGTGGTATTCATCATGTATTTCCTTTCATTAGATTTGAACATCATTCAATTTGAGAAAACCTTCGATATATCACATCATCCTAAATGGACTGAATTTAATCATAATTTTGTTTTTTCATTATTTATATGAATTTTTTGCGATATTTTGCAACAGAATGTCACGAGACGTAATAATGTTGTTGTTTCATAATAATTTGAGGGGTGAAATAAAAAATGAAATCAGGGCAAAACTCAATTCAAAATTTTGCTACAATAGTCAATCATTTTTTATCTCCTTTTTACGACTATGCATTATCCTAAAGTATACGATGTCATTGTGATCGGTGGCGGTCACGCAGGTACGGAAGCAGCATTGGCAGCAGCACGTATGGGGCGACAGACACTACTATTAACACACAACATTGAAACTTTAGGGCAGATGAGTTGTAACCCTGCTATTGGTGGTATTGGTAAATCGCATTTGGTGCGTGAAATTGATGCGCTTGGTGGTGCGATGGCTTTGGCTGCCGATAAAGGTGGTATTCAATTCCGTATTTTAAACTCACGTAAAGGTGCTGCGGTTCGTGCGACACGTGCGCAAGCCGACCGTATTCGCTATAAAGCGGCGATTCGTGATGTTTTAGAAAACCAAGCAAACTTGGATATTTTCCAACAATCAGCAGATGATTTAATTCTTGAAGGCGATACTGTAAAAGGTGTTGTGACACAAATGGGTATTCGTTTTGCAGCGAAAACCGTTGTGTTGACTTCAGGTACTTTCTTGGGTGGAATTATTCACGTTGGTTTGAATCAATCTTCAGGCGGTCGTGCAGGTGATCCACCGTCAATTTCTTTGGCGGCTCGTTTACGTGAATTAAATTTACCTGTTGGTCGTTTAAAAACAGGTACACCACCACGTATTGATGCACGTTCGGTTGATTTCTCAGTAATGACACCACAACCGGGTGATTTCCCATCGCCAACTATGTCATTCATGGGTAATGCGTCAATGCATCCTGAACAGGTGAGTTGTTATATCACGCATACCAATGAGAAAACGCACGATATTATTCGTGGTGGTTTAGATCGTTCGCCAATGTATACAGGCGTGATTGAAGGTGTAGGACCTCGTTATTGCCCATCGATTGAAGATAAAATTCATAAATTTGCAGATAAAAATTCGCATCAAGTGTTCCTTGAGCCTGAAGGTTTGGATACACATGAACTTTATCCAAATGGTATTTCGACTTCGTTGCCATTTGACGTTCAGTTTGAATTGGTGCGTTCGATTCGTGGTATGGAAAATGCGCACATTTTACGTCCGGGTTATGCGATTGAATATGATTATTTCAATCCACAGTCTTTGAAATTTTCTTTAGAAACTAAATCGATTAATAACTTGTATTTTGCAGGTCAAATTAACGGTACAACAGGTTATGAAGAAGCTGGCGCACAAGGTTTATTGGCGGGTTTAAATGCCGCGCGCCGTGCATGGGGTCAGGAACAATGGACACCAAAACGTGATGAAGCGTATATGGGTGTTCTTGTTGATGATTTGATTACTTTAGGTACGAAAGAACCGTACCGTATGTTTACCTCACGTGCCGAATATCGTTTGATGCTTCGTGAAGACAATGCCGATCAGCGTTTAACAGCCATTGGTCGTGAAATGGGCTTGGTTGATGATGAGCGTTGGAATGCTTTCTGCACAAAAATGGAAGCGGTAGAAAAAGAAACGGGTCGTTTACAGCATCTTTGGGCTGCGCCGAACAATCCATTGGGTAAAAAATTCGTTGATTTAACAGGCGATGATTTATCTAAAGAAACCAATGCAATTGATTTGTTGAAACGTCCAAATATCAATTTTGCTCAAATTGCTGAAATTACAGGTTCTGAAGTGTCGGCATTTGTCGGTGAGCAGATTGAAATTGCAGTGAAATATGCAGGTTATATTAACCGTCAACAAGAAGATGTTGCGCAAATGAAGCGTTTGGAAGATACGCGTATTCCTGCTGATTTTGATTATGATGTGGTTTCTGGTCTTTCTCGTGAAATTACTTTGAAATTAAATGATGTTCGTCCTGAAACCTTAGGTCAAGCAAGTCGTATACCGGGTGTGACGCCTGCAGCGGTTCAGTTAATTATGATTACTGTTCGTAAGAATAATGCAGCGAAAAAATCTGCGTAAGATTTTTTAAAGTTAAAAAAAACCCGCTTAGGCGGGTTTTTTATGCTTAAAATCATATAATTTTATGATATTTTAGAAAAAATAATTAAATACATGAACATATTTAAATGTATTTAGTAATAAATGAAAGGTCGCTTATGCAAAATAAAGAAAAATATGTAGATCAAATTAAAGGCGCAATTTATGGCTTACTTATTGGCGATGCAGTGGGTGTTCCGTATGAATTTAATCTACCGCAAAATCTACCTGTCTACGATCATATTGATATGATTACACCGCTAAACTTTCAAAAAACTTATCCGCAGATTCCTTTTGGCACATGGTCAGATGATGGTGCTCAAGCTTTATGCCTATTAGATTCTGTACTATATAAAAACAAACTTGATCCTGAAGATTTTATGAATCGTATGTGCAACTGGTATCAGCATGGTTATATGGCTGTCGACTTTAAAGTGTTTGATGTAGGTGTTCAAACAGCAGAATCAATTCGGAAATACTTATTAGATATACCATTAGATCAAGTTGCTAAAAATGATGAGCATGCCAATGGCAATGGTTCACTCATGCGGGTTTTACCTTTGGTAATTTGGCATACAGGAACAGATGAGCAATTAATACAAGATGCTTATGCACAATCTCATATTACACATGCCCATTTACGCTCAAAAGTGTGCTGTGCCTTATATTGCTTATGGGCAAGAGCTATTATACAAGGCTTGAATATCGAACAAGCATGGTCTGATGCAGTTTTCAAATTACGTACTTATGTGCAAGACAAACCTGATGAGCAAGAACAATTAGAATATTATATTCGTCCTGATGAATTAGGAAAAGGAACAGGCAGCGGTTATGTAGTGGACTGCTTACGTTCAGCACGATGGGCATTACAACAGCCAACTTATCAAGATGTGATTAAAACAGCGATTGCCTTAGGTAATGATACGGATACAACTGCATGTGTGGCGGGTGGTATTGCAGGTTTATATTTTGGTTTTGATGCAATTCCGCAGCATTGGAGGGATCAATTGCGAGGTCAAGAGATGGTTGAGCCTCTGTTACACCGACTATTCGATGCTAATGCTAAATAAATCAGAAATTTTATTAAACAAATTTAAAGCATAGAACAGCATTTTTAATTATTTCTCAGCCTGAAATTTTTTAGTTATATTGAACTTACTTTCAAACAGAGGTGAACCATATGACCAAAAAATCGATTCGTTATAACAGTGGCGATTTGGCATGTATAGCTTG
>CAXYZD010000113.1:0-7845 GCA_964293455.1 uncultured Acinetobacter sp.
TTTTACATCAATAATGGTTTCATTTAATGTCAGCATACTTTTTGAAACACCACCAGTCTTTAAAATGTTCTGCATAATGCATTGCACTCATTTTTAAACGAACTTCAGCTTGTTCATCTAAGGTGCGAATCACTTTTGCAGGCGAACCAACCACTAGAGAGTTATCGGGGATCACCATTCTTTCAGGCACAAGCGCGTTGGCACCAATAATACAATTTTTACCAATCACAGCGTTATTTAACACAACCGCATTAATTCCAATCAAACTATTATCACCTATGGTACAGCCATGTAACATCGCTTGATGCCCAATGGTGACATAATCACCCACACTTAACTCAACCCCTGCATCGGTATGCAAAACTGCATTTTCTTGTACATTCGTAAAATTACCAAGGCGAATTACAGCATTATCTCCGCGAATCACTGCGCCAAACCAGACACTTACTTTTTGCCCCATTTTAACTTGTCCAATAACTGTTGCATTGTCCGCAATCCAGCCATCCCAAGGTTGATGAAGTGCTTTGGGTGAATGTCCTTTAAAGGTATACATCATAATTTTATATCCTAAAATACTGTCCTGCACGTCATACTATTTTCAGTTGTGTTTATATGATGATTGATCTTCGTCGACTCTTTTCTGACAAAAAATAAGCCATTATTTTTTATTTAAAATTTTAGATTGGAAACTTGGCGAATTGAGTAAAAATGGCCAACTCTTTTGATGGTTAAGCCCGTATTGAAATAGTGAAATAAGAATACGCGCTGTCAGCCCCCAAATGATTTCATTTTCCACCCTTAAACTTGGAAAATAAACCGATTGATGTGCCAAACGCACTTCATACGGAATGGGCTTTGCATCCATCAATTTACGTAAAGGTGCATAAAAAATACGATCAATTTCAGTTGGCTGAGCAATCAATTGCACATTGGCAGGAATCAACCCAACGACAGGTTTAACTGTCATACCACTTTTGGCACGCTCCATCGGCAAATCCCCCAACAACTTAACATCAAAAGGATTTAAAGCGGTTTCTTCCCATGCTTCACGTAGTGCAACTACAATATTACTGGTATCAGATGGATCACGTTTTCCACCGGGAAAAGAAACTTCACCTGCATGATTATTGAGATAAATCGAACGGCGTGTCAGCAATACTTTCGGGTCAACTTCATCCGTAATGGCAATTAAAACAGCTGCTTTTGCGGGGTGTGTTCGTCTAGCAAAACGGAGTCGTTGCTGTAAGACTTGTGTTAGTAAAGCATCCTGCATTCGTTCCCTCATTGGCACTTTTTATTCTTTTAACATCATATATGAAATTTCATGTATCAGGCTATAAATGATGCGAAGTGAGAATTTTTACGTTATGCTGAGTCATCATTTCTGGTTCATAAAGCTTATGAGTTTTTGCACAATCTGCGGTCATAAAACAACAGAAAAAATGCCTTTAGGTGATCAAAAAGTTCGTAAAGTGTGTACGCACTGTGGAACAATTCATTATGTAAATCCTAAAGTGATTTGTGGTTCACTCGTACTTTGGGACAATAAAGTGCTTCTTTGCCGCCGTGCCATTGAGCCACGTTATGGGCTATGGACATTGCCTGCCGGCTACATGGAATTACATGAAACCATGGCGCAAGGTGCTGCACGAGAAACACGCGAAGAAGCTGAAGCTGAAGTAGACATGGGCGAGCTTTACTGCATGTATGATATTCCACGAATCGGGCAAATTTATGCACTCTTCAAATCTACACTCATTGATGGTCAATTTGGTGCAGGTGAGGAAACGATTGAAAGTCGCTTATTTGAAGAACATGAAATCCCTTGGAATGATTTAGCTTTTCCAAGTGTAGAGCGCACTTTACGTCATTATTTTGCAGACCGAAAAACTGGGGAATTTCCGATGCATTTAGAAAAATTGGGTTCTCGTTTGGATCAAACAGGTTAAATACTCTAACGAATAATCCTATTGATTCAATTCAGCAAATAAAAAACCATTCTTTCGAATGGTTTTTTATATTCATTCAATTCTACTATTTATTTTTCACGGTATAACAAGCAGGTAAATCAATCGTAATTGTACCATTGGTGCGTTTTGCCAAGGCTGTTTGCTCTGGGGTTACTTTTGTTGCGTTTGCACTATTATAGACAACTTGTGACAATGCCAACATATTGCCCCACTCAGCATTCGTTGCTGCCGCACCATCCCAACCCGTAATATTAATACCTGAAGATGGATTACCCACGATCAGATTTTGTAAGTTCAAGCGCACACCACCAGAATTATAAGATGTTGTATTACCTGAATTATCTTGTGGCAAAAACATCAAACTTTCATTTAAACCGACCAATGCACCCTCAATATTACCGAATGCAGAATTTGCCAAAATCATACGAATCGTCAATGATTTATCACTCACCCCATAATTTGCAGCACCCGTTGTTCCAACACGATATTGTTGTACACCTGTCGTGTTATCTTTGTACGTTGAGTTATCAACGCTCGTACACTCAGCGGATGACATATCATTGGCAGTTGCATTACGTCCAATATTGCTTCGAATATCACCATATTCATCCACAACAATACCCAATTTCACATCAGGAATAGATACATCTTTAAATTTAAAGGTCAAATTTGCATACAATGGGAATATATATTTTTCACCCGATTTAACATTATTGATCGTACTAAAAACTTGTTTATCAAGATATGTTGCAGGATTGGTTTTATAAATATCAATTGAACCTGTCAACTGTTCACTGCCAATAGACTGCTTCCAACGCCCATAGATTGAACTATCTGTTGGTGCTTTGGTATCACCTGTAATTTGCTTGTACATAAATTCAGTACCCGCAATTGTCGTCCCATTAAGGACGGTACCTTGGTGAATTTGCAATTCATCCGCAAGATTATTTGCAGACTGCAAAACAAAAGGTTGCTCAATTTTATGGGTAAATGGATTAATCCAATTACTTATTGCTGGCGCATTCAGTTTCATTGGTGCGATTTGTGTCAGTAAATTCAATCGACCAATGGTACTAATGATGTTTTCACCCGTTGTTGCTGGTTTACCCACCCACTGTACAGCATAACCTGTCGAGAAGCCTTGACGCGTGGTTAACGCATATAAGTTAGCTATCGATTCATTCCCATTGCCTGATGTACTTGTACCGAAGAACCCACCTAGATCGACACTGCCCTGTTTAATTGCAAGGAAGTTTGCCGTATATAAATTTACATTCGATAGATTAAGCAACTGCTTTGCAACATTCTCTGCTGCTTGTGTATCAATGGCCCCAACATTCAACCACGGTTGTAAAATATTAACATAACTACCGTCAATGAAATTTTTCACATCAACATCTGATTCAAGCTTACTCAGATTATTCTTCAACTCAGGGGTGAGTTCAATTGGCTGAACATCACCCTCAACATTGGCATCTTGGGCAATTGCAGCTGCTTGCATAACACGAACCAACCCCACCATGACTTTAAATGTGTCATCATTCGTATTCATTTGCGTTGGTGCTTTACCTGTCATTGCTGTAGCAATATCAATCAATCCAATAGCCGCTGGCTGTCCTTTCACTTTAAGCGGACGTATTTTTGCAAGATCAACCATACCTAAAGAAATTTTACGTGAGGTCTTTTCACCTTGAATGTAAAAACTTACTTTATCGCCAACAGTACAACCACCCATTGCCAAGCCACTATCCATCTCGGTAATAAAATGATTTTTAGTATCAGTACTACAATCAAAGTTCAAACCTTCAACTGGATAATCCACATAAAATGCCAAACACTTTTCAGTCGAATCACTACAGCCACTTGTGGTTGTGATTACTCCTTTATTCGGGTCTTCAAAAATCGTTGCGCTTTCACCTCCACCACCACATGCAGTGAGTGCGGAAACCAAACCTGTTAAAGCAAAAGGTAAAATATAGTTTTTATTCATCATTCTCTTCTCACAACTTAGCGAATAACGCTCAGTTTAATTTGTCCCTGATTTGTTAATTGCATGTTTTCAGCATCCACTGCTGCCGAAAGTGGTGTCATAAACATATACGATGCCGTTTCTGGCTTTTTCAAAATACCTTCCATTGCCGCATATTGCATATTATTTTCGCCAAGGTTTTGGTTCTTAAAACCACTTACACCTTCAACTACACAACCTTTTTGATCTAAAAACACCACTAACGGCCAATAATAACTCGGTGATTTTTGCGATGAGGCGTAAGAAGTCAATAAAATATTGTCAACCTGCGGATCCAACTTCACCACTTCATAAGCAAAATCTTCTTTAATCGGTGAGACTGGCCAAAACCCAACATCTTTATTTTTAAGATCCAAAGTTTTTGCTTTTTGTACTTTTTTATCAGTAAAACAAGCTTTTTGTAGCGACTCAACCACTTCTGTTTTAGGCAAACGATAATACGTTGGTGACAAAGCAATTGTTTTTAGGACTTCATGCTTTTGCTTTTGAATTTTCTCAACTAAGGTTTGTCCAATCCCTTTTTCACGTTGCACTGTTTCAATATGACCTCGTGCCATTGTTCCCACTTCAGGCGTCATATAAAAACGCTTTTTCCCTTCTAGGTTAAATTCACGTTCTTCAAGATATTCATTATTGACATACTTCACCCCATCAATTTCAACAAAATTTTCATCTTTCTGCTTTTCATTTGCAGCTTTTGTTTCATTGATCATTGGTTGTTGCTTTGCTGAATTTTGATCGGCTAAAACATTGTTTTGATTTACTGGCGCTTGAATTATCACCTGATTATTTAGCGTCTTTGTTGTATTAGATGCAGTAGGTACTTCTACATTTCTAACGGGATGAGTGATCGGCACATTTTGAGTTGTATCTAAATGGGTCTTTATCGGCGGGTTCAAAGGTGTTGAAATCGCTTGCGGTTCAGTTTTAGTAACCTTTTGTATTATCTGTTGATTTGGTAAATCTTTTACTTCTGGTGATTGTTGCTTTTGAGGTTGAGTTTGAATACTTTGTTTTTGAACACTTTCAGGCACAGTGATGACTTGAGTTTGTTGCTGCTTTTTTTGCGGGATACCTTGAGGCACGACCATTGGATGACCATCAGGTCCAATGATCGTGTAAAAGCCTCCACCAACTGCCGTGGCAGAAACTCCTGTAAACAGGAGTAATGCCAAGGGTGTATGTATCAATATTTTTTTTAACGTCAATGTCATTACCATCTCGTTCTATAGTTCAGACCCAAAATTGTAACTTTCGTATTGGTTTTTACATCCAAGCCTGCATAAGGGTTCAATAACAAGTTATTCACCCCCGTTTGGTTCGACATACTACTAGTATTGGCAGGAATATTATCTCGGCTACGTAAGAAACCAACCGAAAGGTCAATATCTGTATCTTCATCAAAGCGATAACCCAAACCTAAACCAAACAATTGTGCATTATTGATTGGAACCATGGTATTACGTTTATCATCAGGAATAGCACTAGCACGAGGCTCATAGCCTGCACGTAATTTTAAACGATCCGTTGCCGAATATTCAAAACCGATCCCCCAACTCCAAGGTGATTTAAAACCAAGTGGTAAGGCTAAAGATGTATCTGTGACATCATTTGACAATAATTTAGCGATTTTCAAAGCAGAAATTTGTCGGTCAAATTCAAATTTGAATTTTTCCCACGCTTTAAAATCTGTCCAACCAATGTCAAAATTTACTTGTAAATCAGGTAATATTTTATATTTTATCCCAGTTTGAAAATGCGCAGGATATTCAAGATCCATGGCAATCAAACCTGACTCTGTAGGTGGAATATAACCTGGGAAACCTAAAATTGCCGAAAGAATTTGCCCTGTTGCTGACTGGTTTAGACCTTTAATTAACTCTCGTGGCGCATTAGCATTATCAATAAAGTATTTACCTTTCATCCGCATTTTTGCAGAACTTTGGTACACCATACCAAAACCAAAATCATCTGTTGGCTCCCACATCAATCCAAGGTTATAACTCGGGCTGAGGCTTTGCTCCATCTGAACTTGCATTTGTCCAAATTTACCAAATGGATTCATTCCTTCATCAGCATTACACAAGCCGAATAAAAGTAAATTAATAATTTCGTTGGAGTCATTTCGAAATGGCGCACACACAGATTCATCGACCATACGTAACACACCAATTATCTCATTGGGGAAACGCAAATCAGTTTTCAATGCAATAGCATTGTAAGACATACCAACTGAAGCACCAATAGAGAGTTCATCACTGACTTCATAAGCTATGGATGGTGATAAATATGTAATACGCTCTATGGCAACTTGTTGTCCCATAAAATTACCCGCATTACCATCTTCAGAACCAAAACCTGCAACCATTGGAGCATAGGCAGCTGTTGCATAAGTCAATTTAGAACCTGGTGGATTATAAGAAATACCACCTGTGGGTGCCATCACTGGCCAACCCGCACCTAAGTCAACTACTTTTTTCAAAATAGGAATATATAAACTTGCGTATTCCACATCACCATGCACAGAATCTTTATAATCTGTACATAAACTCGATGGATTATTTGGACTATCATTACAAATTAATGGGTCATCGGAATAACCAAAAACGTTATAGCCCGCAGGTGCAGAAAATTCACGTTGTACATCAAAATTTGCAATTAAACCCTGCACATCCGTCTGTAAACCTTTCAGTTTAGTTAAACCTGCTGGGTTAAAGTGAATGGCACTAATCCCCGGTGGATCCGCGGTAACCGCGTTCCCCATGGTCAAAGATCGAACATCAACAGACAGGTTTAAACCCAAATGAGCGAAAGCCTGTGTTGTGCATCCCGTTAAAAGAATTGCTGAAACCAACGGGCGTAAGCGTATGTTTTTCATACTAACTCCCTATTAGCTTGCTTTTTTCTTACCGAATCCAAGAATATCAAGTGGGAATGACAACCCCAATGACACATCAGGAGAATCTTCTGTTAAGCCAATACCAAGTGTTCCGTTGACAATTGTTTCAGGACTTACGCGTACACCCAAAGCAATTGAGAACATTGAACTTGTTTGATCTGCGCTGTCATATGACTCGCCATTGCTATAGGTAAATGATGTATTGGTGTTGAAAGATTGTTGATACGACATGGTCATTGATACATCATAATTAAATGAATATGCAAAACCAAATGAGAAACCTGCTGTAATTCCGGGTTCAAACTCATCTAAAATACGAACTGTGTCGCTGCCTGGACCACCACGCACTTGATTAAGCCCCGTTTCTTTAAAGCCATAGTTTGCCGATGCTGAAGCAAACAAAACCACAGGGTCAATATACTTACGTGTACTTGCACCAATACCCGCCGAATAATAACCCTTACCTGTAGATAGGTCAGTTATAGGGTTAATTTCGTAAGGACTATCACCCGTTTTTGTCGATAAGCTACCAAATAAAATTAAAGGTAAACGGCCATTTTTAAGTGGAAAAGGTTCCCAACGTGCGCCAAAGTTAATATCACCTAGACCTGCCGTTGTTGTATCTTTTAAGTTGTCTGATTTTGCAACCAACGGTACAGATGCACTAAACGTTAAGTTATCCAGTACACCATATTGAAATGAGAAGGTATTAGTAATGGTATGGCTTGCATCTTCATCTACACGTAATTGATATAAGCTCCCCTCATTCACCGCTGCATTAATTTGTGTATCACGGTAATAAGAATAATCTAAATCATAAAATGTTGAGATTTCATTTTTTTTAATTAAAGAGTATTGACGCTCATTTGAGGTAAAGACTTCTTGAAGATTGGTTTCTTGCGTTGCATCACCTTCTTGTTTCTGTAATGCATTTGCAGCTTGACTAC
>CAXYZD010000114.1:0-7845 GCA_964293455.1 uncultured Acinetobacter sp.
AGAAGGCAGAATCCTGATAGGATAAGGGTTCTGTGAAATTTGTCGTGTACAGAGCCAAAATACATAAATACCATGATCAAATAACTCATCTGAAGTCACATGACGACTGTCGAGCATCGAAATCAAGATCACCAATAGACATGGACGTAACACTACACCCAATGAACCCGACATTGCAGAAACAGCAAGTGCATATTGACGGCGCGCACCTGAGTTCCACACTTCACGATAAATAATTGCACCTGCGGCAACCACGAAAATTCCCGAAGCGCCTGTGTATGCCGTCGGAATGGCTGCACCAATCAAAATCAACCACGTTAATGTTTCAGGTGCAAGGTTCCAAGGGCGTAAAATTGCAAGGAATAAATCCATGACACGGGTTTGCGTCAACAACATCCCTGCCCAAATAAACAGGGCTAAGTTTAAGAAAATTCCTGAAAACTCAATTAATAAGCCAAGATAAATCCCTTGACCCATCGAATAATCCATAAAGAAGGTGAACGCAATACCCGTCACAATCGCCATGAATGCATATAAAGGAATACTCAGTAAGGCTAAGCCAAAGTTACCACCTGGTTCAGCATTTTCAGGCGTTTTAAATAACTTATAAATACTGATAACGGTCAGGACGACAAAGAGGAACATCCATAACCAGTAAACACCAATGGTTTCATAAGTTGAAACGACACCAGAGTTAATAACAGAACGATATTGGCTAATCACTGATGCACTCAGCAAACCATTACCCAAGATCATCGCAATATTATAAATTTTAAAATCAAGTTTGCTACGTGCTGGGCGTAACCCAATATGATGCATTTTTAAAGATGCTGTGATTGCAGCAATCACCACCATCAAGATCAACAATAAAACTCGGTTTTCCGTACCCCATTTGAGTATCCAGAAAAACCCTGTTTCCATACTACGATAAGCACGAATAGATGGATGGTCTTCCATATATTTTATCGATTTATCATAAAATGCGTGTTTTTCTTCACATTGTTGTTGTGCTGCTAGCACAGACTGGCGGACATCTGCTGCTGAGGTCGTACCAAAAATATCAGAAAATTCATCATTTGAATTTGACTTCATTTGCTGTTGTACAAGCAAGTCAATATTAGGGTGGCGTTCACATTCTGGTTTTGTTGGTTCCGCCCGCAAAAAGGAATATTGCATTCCTATTTGCTCATTTCCATACAGACGTTCGCCTATACGAAGCATTTGACCATGAATCATATCCCCTGTCCCAACAATCAGGGTCAGAAGAAGTAAGATAAGTATGGAAAAAGTTGAGAACCACTCATTCCATAGATAACCGAGTAGACCTAATCCCGATCTTTTATTTACAGGTTCTTGCATTTTTATTCCAGTTTTTATATGTTTCCACCATACAATTGCTTGTACAGTTCATATTTTATTTTTGGTCTCAGGTAAAATCCTTTACCTAATATCCATTCCTAATATTACACAATCAATGTGCATTATTTCATCATTCAATAACATGACATAGTTGGGTTTTTTTTAGATACTTTATGCCAACTTATTCAAGTTCATCACAATAATATAAGCATCTTATACTAAATTTAAGGTGCTATTCTGTCTATTCACACGCTTGTTATTAGAAAAGAAATAAGAAAAACCACGGACTCTAACTCCCTGATAGATTTATTCTGATTTTAGAATGCAATACATCCATATTTATGAAATTTTTTCGATATGATTTTCTTATCTAATGATTTTCATGAGTAATTTGTGGAAAATTTATGTGAATCACTATTTCAACTTCACGAACATCATATTTTTAATTTTTTTTGGATAAACTTTTTGTATACACAACATTAGCGCCGTACAGAATGCACCTATGATGACACCCATTAAATGTGCTTCCACCAAAACTGGGCTTCCAATTAAAGTCGCCGTTTGTAGTGAACCAAAACTATTTTCCCATGCGATTTTTGCAAACACCAACACTAAAACTAAAATTGAAAATTTGCGTTCTTTTTTCAGTTGTAAACACGCCAAAGCACATGCCACATATAAACCATGTAATACACCCGATAAACCTGCATACGCCTGAACTTCAGGATAAATAAAGTAAAAACAAAAACTAATACAAGGCGGTAATACTAAAAGTAGAAAAATCAGATATCTTTTTCTGATCATTGGGAAAATAAAAGGTAAACAGATAAAAGCCAATATATTTAATAAAAAATGAATCCAACCCACATGCACCCAATGCCCTGTCCACCATCGCCACGGTTCAGCAAAAAAACTAAAGCGCCAATAAATAAAGTATTGTTGAAAAACCTGTAAGCACGCAGAAATAGAAATACACACTGCCAACATCAGTAATGTTTTTTTAAGCCATTCCGTTTCATGCATCATCGATACTCCTCAAAGCAAAAAAGAGCCTTTTACAGCTCTTTTCCGATTTTTCACCTTAAAACGCAATATTTCATTGTTTTGAAGGTTGTGTTTCTTCAGTTGCAGCAGGTACTTCTGCCCCAGCTGTATCGGGTTGAGCACCACCATCTTTAGCTAAATCACCAAATAATTCATCATCGCCTGTTGACGTTTGATCATCCCAGAATACACTCATACCATCGTCAGCAGCACGTACACCTGTATTTTCTGTCCAGTAACGATCTGCAATGCCTTGAACCATTTGTCCTGCCATACCATCAATAAGGCGATATTCAGGATTGACTGGTTTATCCTCTGTTCGTGATGCAGCATAAGCGCGTAAAGCATCACGAATTTTTGTATCATCGCCACTGGCTTGTGCTGCAACAGCATTTAACGCATGTGCTAAACGAACACCTTTCTGCTCGCCTATTTCCATAGATTGTTTCAATGTTACGTATGGATCAGGTTTCCCATCACCTGCACCCGGTAATAACGTCCAAATGGCAGCACGCGTTGCCATTGGCGCACCCCAGAACTTGGTATTATCCAAACAAGTCATACCACGCTCAACAATAGCAGCAATATCTTTTGGAACATTAACCGCACCACCCGAGTTAATATCATTGGTCATTGCTTGCAAGCCACTGAGCATACCCAACAAATAAATCGTCTGATCTAAATCTTTGTGCATAGTTGGACAAGAATCGCCCAATTTATATTTATACTTTGCTTGCCAACGCTCTGCAAATAACTGATAACCCGTATATTGACGTTCAGCTGCCAAAGCTGCCCAACGCTTTTGCTCAATACGCGCATCTTGCGCTTCAGTAACTTTTCCATCTTTCGAAGCACGTAAATAACGGAGTTCTGCATTTAAAGCATTATTTTCAGCACATAATCCTGCCGCAGAATACAGTAAAACTGCCATACGGGTCGGATCTGCACCCATATCTTTGGTTGCCATAACCGCAGGTGTCAATGCTGTTCCTGAGGTACATGCCATATCTGTATCGCCACCTGCTAAAATAGGTGGAACAATATGCTTTTCACTAAAACCTAGAGCGACGTTTGCACCTGATTTAACAACATAAGAACAACCAGATAAAATAGATGAAGCAACGATTGCAGTTGCAACAAATTGACCAATTCGATGGACCTTAGACATACTTCCTGTCCTCAATATAATTTTGTTTATTCCTTTTTGATTAAAATATCAGGTGCATGCTCTTTATTAAAGAGTAATTACTCTAATTTTAATTCTGTCGAGTGTGTCATTTATAATTGTATTAGAAATTGACCCAATTTCAGTTTAATGCAAATTTCAGGCAAAAAAAAGTAGCATAACGACGGTTCGGCGTATGCTACTTATTAAACGGTAAACTCAGGAGAGTTTGTTAGGTTTGAGTTTTTGCATTCTCAATTTGTGATCGTGAGCTTTCTCAATCTGTTCCCTCAGTATAGTTCCTAGTCTTCCTATGGTAATCGCAAGAATAATTGCGATGACTAGAAACCAATAGTTGTGAATTTCAGTCATTTTGAAATCCTCGGTTACTGTTGGTAGAATTAATTTACATCGATTTTATAAAATACATCCGCATAATTGTCGGACAATTTATATTTCACTGTGATTTATTGAAATCTAGTTAGACAATTTTATATTTTTTAAATAAAAATCGTTTAAATAATTTATTTTTATCAATTTTTAATTTAGATTACAAATTAAATCTGTCAGACAATTAAGTTAAATTCACTCTTGTTTTCAACATTTTCCAAGAATTTAAGGGCATTTGATCTTGCCAGATGACCAATGGTTTTAACTTTGAATCTGAAAAGTACATAATAATGTAGAAGCGATGATCCAACATTTTAACAATTTGTCTACGCTGAACTTGAGTAGAATTGGACATTTTTAATGACCATTCAGCATGGTCAAGCTGTTCTAAATGTTCAACATAAGGCTGGCGAAAATGCATTATCCAAAGTAAAAATCCGACCAATATCACAATAACAACAACGACAGGATGCAATAATTGAACTAACCCAAACATCATTAAAATAAAAAAAACTGCCTGAAACACAATCACCATTCGACTGCGTTTCAGATGAAATGCATGATATGACACCGAAGTTGGCGCATTAACCATGAACATAATGCTTCAATTTATCAATAAAAGTACGTAACTCTGGGCGTGGTGGCTCTGAAACTTCCATAAACCAATCGAGCAAATCAGGATCTTCTTGATCAACCAATTCTTTAAATAATGCCTTTTCAGCTTCGTCTGCAAGAAGATAATACTGTTTTACATATGGATCGAAATATACATCAATTTCTTTCAATCCACGACGAGCGCGATAAACCACTTTACGTTCTTCAAGTGTAATTTCTTCAGACATAATATTCCCTAAAAAATTAAATCATTATCTGCCCTAGTGTACTCGATTCGCCACATTACACCGTAATAAATTCTTCTGACTGACCAAATTCATCAAAAAGATCAAGTAAATGATCATTCATCACATTGTGTAGTTCTCCAACTTTTTGTATTTTCTAGCTGAACAATAACTCTTCCTAGGGAAAGTATAACAATGCAATCAGGTGCAATTCGTCCTTTAGCTAACATGCTACCACGTAATTTATTTAATGCCGAACATGAAGCATTCCGTGAAACTGTACGTAAATTTTATGAAAAAGAAGTCGTTCCAAATATCGAAAAGTATGAACAACAACAACATGTAGATCGTGATTTATGGAATAAAGCAGGTGAAATGGGGCTACTGTGTGCCACCATGCCTGAAGAATATGGTGGTTATGGCGTTGACCGTCTTTACAGTATGATTCTGATTGAAGAACAAGCCTATGCGATGGATTCTTCTACTGGTTTCTCATTACACTCTGACATTGTTGCCAATTACGTCAATAACTTTGGTAATGAAGAGCAAAAGAAAAAATGGTTGCCAAAAATGGCTTCGGGTGAAACAGTCACAGCAATTGCAATGACTGAGCCGGGAACAGGTTCAGATTTACAAGCAGTACGCACAACTGCCGTTTTAGATGGCGATGAATATGTCATTAATGGTTCTAAAATCTTTATTACCAATGGCTATTTATGCGATATGGCAATTGTGGTCTGCAAAACAGGTAGCACGGAAAAAGGTTCTGCCAACTTATCACTGATTATTGTTGAAGCAGATCGTGTTGGTTTTAGTAAAGGTAAACCTCTCAATAAAATAGGTATGAAAGGTCAGGATACTTGCGAATTATTCTTTGAAGATGTTCGCGTACCGAAAGAAAATTTACTCGGTATGGAAGGCATGGGTTTTATGATGCTGATGAAAGAATTGGCTTGGGAACGTGTGCTTGTTGCGATTATCTGCCAAGCGGGTTCAGAAGCTGCATTTGCCCATACAGTACAATACACAAAAGATCGCAAAGCCTTTGGCAAGCCAATCAGTGCATTCCAAAATACACGTTTTAAACTTGCCGAAATGCGTACAGAAATCGATTTTTCTCGTGCTTATTTAGATCGTTGTATGGAATTACAGCTTGAAGAAAAACTAGGCATTGATGCCGCTGCCGCTGCAAAATACAAAATTTCAGACCTTTTCTCAAGTGTTGTTGATGAATGTTTACAGTTGCATGGTGGCTATGGCTATATGCTTGAATATCCAATTGCTCGTGCATATATCGACAATCGTGCAAATCGTATTTATGCAGGAACCAATGAAATTATGAAAGAATTGATTTCACGTTCTTTATAAGAAAAAGTAGGATAAAAATAAGGAGCATATGCTCCTTATTTTTATCCATTATTTAATTTTGTATAATCATTCGATATAACTTCTTTACATAATAAAAGGAGCTTAGGCTCCTTTTATTATCAAAAATATCATCAATTCATTAGGAAACCAATTTAGGCTTTTTTACAGCCTCAGGATCTCTCTTACTAAACTGTAAAACACCATCATTAAAACTGGCATTTTTTAACTCTTTCCGATCTGCAAGATAATTATTGGTCACTTTCCATGGTGCATGTTTACCTTGCTTAGGCATTACATCTGCAGCACGAGCAACATAACCAGAAGTTAAGCTCCCCATTACAGTATCATCTTCCATTTCCGATGTATCAGCTTTTGCAATCACTTCATCATAACCTTTCTTCTCCATGTGATTGAGAAGTCGACTAATATATTGACCTGCAATATCTACCTTCAACGTCCAAGATGCATTGATATAACCAATGATCATCGCCATATTCGGCACATCACTGACCATCACACCTTGATACAACATATGTTTAGACGTATCCAATGGCTGACCATCAACACTGCCCTTCACACCACCTAAAATCTGAATTTCAAGACCTGTTGCAGAAACAATGATATCTGCATCGAGATGTTTACCTGATTTGAGCTGAATACCTGTTTCAGTAATTTTTTCAATGTGATCTGTTTCAACAGAGGCTTTACCTGAACGTAAAGTCTTAAATAAATCACCATCAGGAACAACACATAGGCGTTGCTCCCACGGATTATAGTTTGGCGTAAAGTGCTTCATATCCACTTTACCCTTCAACTGCATTTCAATAGATTTCAATAATAATTTTCGCAGTAACTTAGGTTGTTTCTGTGCCAAAGCATATGAAAAACGCTGTACACCAATATTACGTGCACGCGTCAATTTATAAGCAATATCTTCAGGTAAAATTTTACGCATCTTGTCATAAACTACATCGACAGATGGAATCGTTGCAATATAAGTTGGAGAGCGTTGTAACATTGTCACATGACCTGCCCCACCTTTAGCAAGTGCGGGTATCAGTGTAATAGCGGTCGCCCCACTACCAATGATGACCACTTTTTTACCTTGATAATCTAAATCTTTAGGCCAAAATTGTGGATTAACAAACTCACCTTTAAACGACTCTTTTCCTGGAAATTCAGGTTGATAACCACGATCATGATTATAATAACCGGTACAACCAATCACAAAATTTGCTTGCCAGGTTTGAACTTTTTGATTTTCATCTTCAATCTCTACAATCCATTTCTTAAGTGAAGAATCGTAGTTCGCAGTGAGCACACGGTGTTTAAAACGAATCTTTTCTTTTAATTTATATTCATCAACAACTTCCGATACATAGCCTTTGATTGATGTACCATCAGCCAAAACTTTAGCTTCCTGCCATGGTTTAAAATTAAAACCAAATGTAGACATATCCGAATCTGAACGAATACCTGGGTAGTTAAAAAGATCCCATGTTCCGCCAACATTTTCACGACGTTCAATAATTGTAAAAGAACGGTTCGGTGAATTACGAGAAAGATGCGCTGCAACACCAATACCTGAAATACCTGCGCCAACGATTAAAATATCAATTTGTTTTTCCATGTTCTTTTTATAACCTTTTCATGAGTACATTTTTATTAAAGCATAAATTT
>CAXYZD010000115.1:0-7807 GCA_964293455.1 uncultured Acinetobacter sp.
TGATTGGTAAAGAATTTATTGAAGAGCTGAAAAAAGCAAATCAAAGGATGGTGGCGTGATGGTTAACAATCCAATCAAAGCGGATCATTCTGCTGATATTGAAAAATTCTTAGCAAATGGCGGTGTTATCCGTGAAGCAGTAAATAGCAATAAAGCTGACTTCAATTACTGCAATGCTGATACAGATCTAATCGCTAAGCGTCCGAATAGTCACCAAAATCATATTTTACGAATTCGTGCAGAAAAACAAGGATTGAAAAGCTATAAGCCTGTTGCACCATGCTCGTCATGCGACACTTCTGAGCGATCCACTCGCTCTAATATTTGTCTTGAATGTGATAGACGCAGAGCAAGAGCAAAGACCTCAATGAATAAGAAAAATATTGAGGCAATTGGTCATCATTTGCTTTCTAGAAATGAAGTCGTTGAGTTCACCAGTGGTGGGAAAAAGTACATTTTAAAAGTTGAGGTGGCGTGATGGATATTCAGAAAAATTTAACTCTTCAAGAAAAGCAAAAGTTTTGGGCTGAACAATTGCAAAACTTTGAATCTAAATACTGGTTGCCAAGTCATTTTGAATTTTTGGCTTTTGATATGGATCAAGGCAACTACACCATTAAAAATGATTTAGATCCAAGCTTTGAAGATGACGCTACAGAAATTTGGCACCGTGTAAATACAGGTTGGGCGATGTGGAAAAAAGCTATTAATTTTTCCAAACCTCGTGAAGGTTTTGTTTTGGTGCCGAAAGAGCCAACACCAAAGATGATTGATTCGACGTGGCACCACGATGATGAAATTCAAGAAATGAGCCACAACACTCGAAATGAGTTTATCTATAAATCCATGATCAAAGCACAGGAGCAAAGTCATGAGTGAGAAAATTAATGGCGAGCAAGCATCTCAACTATTCATTCAAGGCAAAGCAATTCAACATCAAAACTTATGTGATGAATGGTTAGATGTGGGTGATGATGTAAAAATTAGCTATTTCCGCATGCGTAAAGATGAAATGGCATTTCGTGAAAAACCACCATTCATTGTCATAAATGACGTTGAGGTTCCCGCGCCAATTCTAAACTTAACAACTGGTAGGGCCTATTTTATTCTTAACAGGTCCAAGCAAGGCGGTTATGATCGCGTGCTTTATGAGAATGACAAATTTATTGCATCGATGGGCTGTTGGGAATCCGAAAGCGACATAATTAAGGTTATAAATGCTTTTGCTAAGAGTTTCAAAAAACTGATTAATCAAGGGGTAAAGTCATGATTGAGAAATCATTTAAAATCAAACCAATAGAATTACCCGATGACTTAAATAGCAACTGGTTTCATCCCGATATTAAGTCACACGACACTATTGATGACGGCGCTGAACATTACACCAAAGAACAATGGGTGCAGCTTCAAAAAAATCTTGGTGTGGATATTATTTTTGATCGTTTGGAATATTGCGATATTCCTGAAATTCCTGAAATTCCTGAAATTCCTGAAGAAGATTGCGCCGACTGGTCGAATTGGAAGCCAAAATCAGCAGAAGAAGGCTTATTTCTAATAGCTGCATATGATACTGAAGATGGCCCTGTTTTATGGTGGGCTAAACCCAAAACAAATTTACCTGAAGAAGTGGTTAAAAGTTTGAAGGAGGTGTCGTGATGACAGTTGTTCAATTAATCACAATTACAGCACCCGAACTAGAAGCAATGATGGATCGGGTGTGTAGAAAAGCGGTGCTTGATGTTATTGCACAAAAAGAAGATGAGCTTTTAAATATTGACCAAATTTGTAAAAAGATACCGGGTATGACCCGACATCTTTTCAAAAAATTAGTCGACGAAACTAAGCTCAAAAACATCCGTGGTAAATATTCTTTTAATGCCGTTAAAGTCGCGATGCAATCTCACTAGCTGTGGGATTGTAATAAGTCATCGCCCTTTTGGGATTAGACCAACCAAACATTTTGCACAAATCTAAAAGCGGTATTTTTAAAGCGATTCTTGTTGCTGCAGTATGTCTTGCATCATGAAATGTAAAGTCAAAAAGTTCGGCATCCATTCTCGCTTTAAAAAAATCTGCACTTGCATACTTAGCAGGATATTTAAATACTTTACCGTTATCTAATTGAATACCCCGCAAAATAGACACCGCTCTTGCACTGAGAGGAACTTCCCTCTGCCTACCATTTTTTGTTGCAGTAAGCTTCAGGTAACTATCTTTTAAAAATATGCGGTTCCACTCGAGATTGCAAATTTCTGATTGTCTCATTCCTGTTTCAAGTGCTAGTAAGAAAATATTCTTCAATTCATCGTTTAAAAATGGTAGTAATTTTTCAATTTCAAATTCAGAAATCACTTTCTCTCTGTGCGCAGAGTCTTTAGGTAAAGTAATTTCATTAACAGGATTTTTACTTAACCATAATTTAGTATCAATACACCATGTAAAAAAACCTTTAAGCATAAGAAGCTCACGACGAACTGTTGCACCCTTAACTGTTTCTAAGCGTTGCTCTCTCCATTCAACCAACATTTCTTTATTTATGTTTAAAAGTGCTTTTGAACAGTCCATTGTTTTAAGAAGATAATTTATTCGAGTAATTTCTTGTGTAAAACCTTTTTTATATGCTGAGACCGTTTCGCGATATTCAATTAAAGCATCCTTTAATATTACATGATCAAAATTTTGAATTTTTTCATTTTTCAAAGTAACTTCTAATTCTTGTGCCCACGCTTTAGCATCCCTTACTGTATCAAAAGTTTTTGTTTTAGCTGGATGGGGCTTTATTCTAACAGTAGCTGTAATTCTTCCTTTTCTTTTCTGAAAAGTGGCCATACTTGTTGCACTCTTGTTGCATTAAATTCTTAAATCGATTGTAATTCAAATACAATAGAATTTAAAATACAACCTAAGTTCTTTATTTTCATAACGTCTATTTTTAGGTTTTTAACATAAAACAATATAAGACGCACCTTTTGGTGCGTTTTTAATTTTTAGATAAGTCTTTAAAACTACATGACATGTTAACTTAAACTCGGCTCAATAAACGACCACAATCAAAAACATGATTGTATTCTTTAATTACAAAACTTGAATGCAGTGCAACCACATGCTCAATTTTTCCAATTCTCTTCAGTAAAATTTCACTATAATTTTCCATATCTTTCGCCACAACTTCAACCAAAAAATCTGCTGTTTGCCCTGTCACCAAAAAGGCATTAATCACTTCAGGAATACTTTCGAGTTCTTCCAAAAATTTAGCAAAAGTATCTGTATCGTGCTTACTCAAAGAAACTTGTAAAATAATATGCAGTTTAAAACCCAATTTTTCATAATTAATGTCACGCTTTAAATGCGTCATCAGTTTATTTTCAATCAAGTTTTTAATACGACGATGTACCGAACTGACAGAGAGACTAATACGTTCAGACAATTCATTGAGGTTAATGTCTTCGTGAGTCAAAATCTCAAGAATCTGTTTATCATAACGATCAAGTTCCATCACCTACTCCAATGCAAAGACAAATCAATGAAAATATTTCCTCCAATTTAACATTAAAATTTATTTATTTCCCACAAATAATTGATTTAATATTTTTAATTCTCTGCTTTTATATAAAAGTAGAAAAATACCACGCAAAATTTTAAAACTTAAACCCCACGCCAATCAACCCTCGCATTGCGCTCAGTGGCATAGATGCGTTGTACATACTGCCCTAAAGGTAAATTGAGTAATTCTTTTTTATAATCAATAAATTCGGCAGATTGGGCTTCATGCTGCTCATTTTCCCACGGCGTGCCTATAAGTTCGAGTAAAGGAGCAAGCATTGCACACACCGAAATATCAGCAAGTCCTAAACGTGTTCCAACCATATAGCGACAACCATTTTTAATGAGTCTTGCATTCAAATTGGCAATAATTTGCTCAAGTGCTTGTTTCGATTCTGCAACTTTCACTTCATCAAGCTGATAATTTTTTACCACTAAACTTTTCAGTAACGGTTTAGAAAATTTCTCAAAACGCCTCAAATAACCCTTTTCACCCATCATAATTTCAATCGGTTCATCACTCATTGCCAAAGTCACCGCTAAACCCCAACGGCGAACGTGCGTCCCCAAATCATTACAAATTTGATCAATCTCTAAAATTTTTTCTCTTAAATGAATATCAGTGCTGATTAAACGATGTTCAGGATAATTTTCATCTAAATAGAGTGCAATTTGTGTCGAATTTGCAATCCAGCGCTCACCATCCTTTAAAATAGGTAGATTGTTTTGCCCTGTTTTAAGTTGAGTAAATGCGCGATGTACACCAGGCATCATATTTTGGGCAATAAAATCTAATTCCTTATGATCGAGCAACCACCGAGCTTTCTCACAAAAGTGTGATAAAGGAAACTGATATAAAGTTCTCATAAATGCTCCACATTTATTTTTCTATTTTGGCTTTATAAAAACCTACGATTTCAGTTGGATACTTTAGTCAGTGCATTCACGAATTACAATATGCTTTTTATCCAAATATCGAATTAAACAAATCAATTCAATTTCATTAATTTATACGTTTTTATGTCTAAAATATCTTAAATGTAGATAAGTCTATCTTTCATGATCTTTTGAAATGACGATAAAACCACAATAATTCATTTTAAATTAACCATTTAGTATATTCATTAAATTGAAAAATATAGCAAAATTTATTTTTAAATCATATTTTCATAAGTTATTCACAATCTATTGCTTAATCTTTCTACTTTTCAGCGTTAGCTTTTAAACATCAAATATAGGTGTTTTTATGTCTCAGTTAATCTTTGAAAATATTCATATTATTAAAAATGATCTGGATGCAATACAAGCGGCTTATCAAGTTGCAGATTTTGCATTGGAAGGACGAAATGAGCGTGATCAACAACGTTTACTGCCCTTTGCTGAAGTCAATGCCTTTAGTGAAAAAGGATTAGGGGGCATACGTATTCCAAAATCATTTGATGGTGCATTTGTGTCAAATAAAACCCTTGCACACGTTTTTCGCATTATCAATAAAGCAGATTCTAGCCTTGGACAAATCCCACAAAATCAAATTGCTTTACTCAACATGATTGACATCATGGGTACAAATGAACAGAAACACTTTATTTTTAATGAAATTTTAAAAGGTAAACGCTTAGCCAATGGTGGTCCTGAACGCCATACGAAAGATACAAAAACGCTTAATACAACATTAATTGAAAAAAATGGTCGTTTATTTGTAGATGGAGAGAAGTTTTACTCAACGGGCAGTTCTTTCGCGCATTGGTTGGCAATCAAAGCCGTTCATCCTGAGGGTTATGTCGTTCTGACTATTATTGATCGACAAGCCGATGGTGTAGAAGTGATTGATAATTGGAATGGTTTTGGTCAACGAACTACATCAAGTGGCACAGTCAAACTGACGCATGTAGAGGTAAATCCACTTCTGGTTTTTGATGAAAGAAAGCTTGAAAATCAAACCAATTATCGCGGTGCTTTCTCTCAACTGATCCAAGTGGCAATTGATGTCGGAATTGCCGAAGCAGCGCTGGAGGATACACTTTCTGCGGTCAAAAAAGCGCGTCCCATTGCAGATGCTCAAGTCGAAAAAGCCAGTTTTGAGCACTACACCTTACAAGAAGTCGGCAAATCGGTTGTCCTGCTTGATGCTGCAATCTTACTGCTCGATGAAGCTGCTGAATATTTAGATGAGCTTGATGCCCTCGATACATTAACCACTGAACAGGCAGCCAAAGCCTCTATTTTAGTGGCTGAAGCCAAAGTCTATGCCAATGATGCAGCCTTACACATCTCAGAAAAATTGTTTGAGCTTGGTGGTAGTCGCTCAAGTCTCAGCACTCACAATTTAGATCAACATTGGCGTAATGCTCGTGTTCACACCTTACATGACCCTGTGCGTTGGAAATTACATGCCTTGGGTGATTATTACCTCAACCATACGCTACCTGCACGACATGCTTGGATTTAAGGAGAAACCACATGACTTCATTTCAAAATATTGTTTCATTTCAAACAAAGCCAGTGTCGCACGCACATATCATTCAGTCCGATGCTGAAGCTTTAGAAATCGCACAGCATTTGGCAGAACAATTTAAAACCCATGCTGTACAACGTGATGCTGAACGGATTTTGCCTTTTGACGAAATAGAAGCCTATAGTCAATCTGGACTTTGGGCGATCACTGTACCCGCAGAATTTGGCGGTGCAGATGTTTCAAGTTATACCGTGGCACAAATCATTGCACTGATGAGCGGTGTAGATGGCTCGATTGGGCAAATTCCACAAAATCATTTTTATGCACTTGAAGTGCTACGCAATACAGGAACGCACGAGCAAAAGAAAAAACTATACACTGAAGTTCTACAAGGGGCTCGTTTTGGCAATGCCTTAGCTGAGTTTAAAACTAAAAATTCAGCACAAAAACAAACCGCTATAAAACAAACTGAGCACGGCTTTGAAGTCAATGGTGAAAAATTCTATTGCACAGGAAGTTTATTTGCACAGCGTATTCCCACCTTAGTCAAAGATGAAAATGCACGTGAATTTTTAGCGTTTATTCCCCGTAACAGTCAAGGTCTTGAGCTTGTTGATGATTGGTCAGGATTTGGACAACGCACAACAGGCAGTGGCACAGCCAAATTCAACCAAGTTGCTGTACTCGCTGAAGACATTATTCCTTTTGACAGTGCATTTACCGAGCCGACATTGGTTGGCCCTTTTGCACAAATTATGCATGCAGCCATTGAAACAGGGATTGCCCGTGCGGCATTTGAAGAAACCCTTATACGTGTTCGCCAAGCTCGTCCATGGATCGACTCAGGTGTGGAAACTGCGGTAGAAGATCCATTAACTTGTTATGAATTGGGTCGTATTATTGTTGAGGTTCGTGCAAGTGAGGTTTTACTCAAACAAGCGGCTCGTTCTATTGATGCGGCTCGTCCACACCCAACAGCTGAAAATATTGCTAAAGCCTCTTTAGATGTGGCAAAAGTCCGTGCGCACAGTACTGAAACCGCATTAAAAGCATCATCAAAACTCATTGAACTTGCAGGTAGCAGAGGAAGTCAACGTGAAGATGGACTTGATCGCTTTTGGCGTAATGCTCGTGTTCATACCTTACACGATGCCTCACGTTGGAAATATTATTTTATTGCCAATCATGTCTTAAACGGCATTTTACCGCCACGCCGAGGGACATTGTAATGACACAGACATCGCCAACATCTCAATCTAAAAAAATTCTACTCAATGCTTTTGATATGAATTGTGTCGGGCATATTAATCATGGACTTTGGACGCATCCTCGTGATGAGTCACACCGTTTTAATGAACTGAGCTATTGGACTGAACTCGCAAAAACCTTAGAACTAGGTTTGTTTGATGGCTTATTTATTGCAGATATTACGGGTGTCTATGATGTTTATCAGCACAATATTGATCTAACATTAAAAGAATCCATTCAACTACCGAGTCATGACCCAAGCACACTTGTTTCAGCAATGGCTGCTGTCACTCAGCATCTTGGATTTGGCGTAACCGTCAATTTAAGCTATGAATCACCTTACCAATTTGCACGGCGTTTTGCCAGTTTAGATCATCTCACTCAAGGTCGTATGGGTTGGAATATCGTGACAGGATATCTCGATAGTGCCGAACGTCTGATTGGGCATAAAGGGCTAAAAGATCACGATTTACGTTATGAACAAGCTGAAGAATTTTTAGAACTTTGCTCTCTGTACACGACAAATTTCACAGAACCCTTATCCTATCAGGATTCTGCCTT
>CAXYZD010000116.1:0-7796 GCA_964293455.1 uncultured Acinetobacter sp.
GAACATTCAGTATATTTAAATTATTGTATAGTTAAATATTAAATAATAAAATTTTATAATTCTAGTGTTAAATACATCAAACGCAATCTATTGATATAAAAAACCGCCTAGATTATTTCTAGACGGTTTTCAAATATTATTTTTCAGCAGCAATCGATGCAATTGCAGCGTCAACGCCTGCAATTGAATCAGCCGCTTTTTTGATACGTGCAAGTGCATCAACAAGCACTTCGTCTGCAGTTGCATAAGAAATACGCATGAAACCACCAAGACCGAATGCATCACCCGGAACAACGGCAACGCCAGTTTCTTCGAGTAACCATTCAGAGAATTCTGTGCAAGATTTTAAACCTTTGGCACGAATAAGCGGACGAATGTTTGCATATGCATAGAATGCACCATCAGCAGGTAGGCAAGAAATACCGTTGATGTCATTCAAACCAGCCATAACTAAGTCATGACGACGTTTGAATGCTTCAATCATTGGCTCAAGAACATCTTGAGGACCATTCAATGCAGCTTCAGCAGCAACTTGTGAAATTGAAGTTGGATTTGAAGTAGATTGAGACTGGATTTTTTTCATTGCGCCAATCAATTTTGCAGGACCCGCTGCATAACCAATACGCCAACCCGTCATTGCATACGCTTTAGACACACCGTTTAACACGATTGTGCGGTCATACAGGTCAGGAGCAACAGTTGCGATGTTATAGAATTCGTCATCCCAACGGATTGGTTCGTACATATCGTCAGATGCGATATACACTTCAGGGTATTTACGAAGAACGTCAGCTAAAGCTTCAAGCTCAGCCTTAGTGTAAATCATACCTGTTGGGTTAGATGGGCTGTTCAACACCACTAGACGTGTTTTGTCTGTGATTGCTGCTTCTAGTTGTGCTGGTGTGATTTTGAAGCGTTGTTCTTCACCACATTTCACAATAACAGGCACGCCTTCAGCGATGATTACCATATCAGGGTAGCTTACCCAAAATGGCGCAGGAATAATGACTTCATCGCCTTTATTTAACAAAGCCAATGCTAGGTTAAAGAAAGATTGTTTACCACCACATGAAACCAAGATTTGGTTTGCAGCGTAGTCAAGATTGTTGTCACGTTTAAATTTAGCAATAATTGCTTTTTTTAAGCTAGGTGTACCATCAACAGCGGTATATTTTGTGAAACCATTGTTAATTGCAGCAATTGCGGCATCTTTGATGTGTTGCGGAGTGTCGAAATCAGGTTCGCCAGCACCCAGACCAATTACATTCTTACCCGCTGCTTTTAATTCAGCAGCTTTGTTGGTAACAGCAAGTGTAGGGGATGGTTTGATGGCATTTACACGATCAGAAAGACGTACGTCCACGGCAATATTCCTTTTTATTGGGATAAAAAATAAAAGCACACCATCTTAGCCTAAAAAGTCGTATTTAACCGTACAATATCTAATCGAATCTTCAAAAAAGAATAAAAATTGGCAAATTACTGTTTCAAAAAAAATCAAAACGACTAACTTTGTAATGCTCACTCGCACTGTTTATAAAATTTCCGTACAATATACGTAGATTGAATTGAGTGAATCATATGAGCTCCGAAAATACTCCCAAGAAAATGCCCGTTGTAAAATTACCTTTCCCTGTAAAACAGGTGAATGATGCGAAAGCTGCTGATGAGGATGTGGAAGATATGCGTCCGAAACCTAAACCATATGCAGACCGTACTTGGATGGCGCCACGTGGTACACGCCGTTCATTTGGTAAGCGTTAAGTTTATTTGAGCAAATGTTGTGAATATAAAAAAACAGGTGCAAATGCGCCTGTTTTTTATATTTAGACTTTATAAATTAAACATAATAATGTTGTTGATAGTCCATGGTTTTCAAGTCTAAACGGTCACCATTGTCAAATTGAATCGATTCAACTTGGTATTGACTGCCTTTTGCAGCATCTTTAAGAGTGATTTGATCGGTTGTACCTTTAATTGAAATAACTTGATCTACACCAACTTTACTGATCAGTAGATCATTGATATCAATATTTTTGCCAAATTTAATACGGTCATCAGCGCCACCTTTTTCCTGAATAATATCTTGACCAAAGCCAAGCTCAAACGCATAGGTTTCATTGCCTGTACCACCCAGCAATTTATCATTGCCTGTACCACCATTCAGTAGATTAAATAAGCCACCACCTGCATCAAGCGTATCATTGCCACCTAAGCCATAAAGAAGGTTGTTACCTGTATTACCTTTAATGATGTTATTTTCAGCATTGCCCGAACCTGAAATGTTCGCTGTTCCTGCAAGTGTTAAATTTTCCACATTTGAGGTTAAATAAAAGTGTTCAGCAGTACTGATGACTGTGTCGGTACCTTGACTACTATGCTCAAGCACAAAATCAGAATTTGATTTTACATAATAAGTATCATCGCCACGACCGCCGACAAGGACATTGATGCCATCTCCACCATCCAGCGTATCATTGCCTAAATTACCAAACAGTAAGTCATCACCTTTTCCGCCATAGAGCTTATCGTGACCGATACCACCATTGATCACATCTTTTCCATCTTTACCTGTCAGTGTTGTACCCCAAGGTAAAACGGTTGAAATGATATTGGTATCTTTGTTGAAAATATTGGTTGCAACAGCCACAGAACCTGCAAGATCACCTGCGTATGCATAAGCCACTTGCGTCAGGGTGTTAACCAATTGATCTTTCGATGAGAAGCCATTTTGTAAGACTTCACCTTGAATGAGTAAATCTGCATAACCGAATGCTTCTTGAGCAAACTGTGTGATTAAATCGGGTAAGCTGACACCTGCTTTAAGCGTTGCTTTAACCACATCGCCTAAAACCTCTAAGTACCAAGAAACAGGGCGGCTTGCACCGCCATTTAATTCAGAAGTATCGACACCAAGTAAATGATCAAGTACACCAAAAGGTGTAATACCTGTCCAATCTGCCAATGTACCGCCTAGGTTTTCAAGAGCTTGCGTTGCATCCATATGGACTAAGCCGTATTTGCCCGCAGCACTTGGCACATATCCTGCTGGAATAATGGTGGTGCCATCAGCATCTTTCACACCATGCAATAAATTGTTTGCAAGTGTTTTTACC
Organism: uncultured Acinetobacter sp.; assembly: GCA_964293455.1. GTDB lineage: Bacteria > Pseudomonadota > Gammaproteobacteria > Pseudomonadales > Moraxellaceae > Acinetobacter. The sequence continues at coordinate 3,117 of CAXYZD010000116.1, forward strand.
AAAACATTGGATGCTTGATAAAATTCACCATCAGTAAACGAAATGCCTTTATCTGCCAATGCTTTTTGCGTACCTAAACGAACATATTGATATAAAATACTTTTTGGATCTGCTGTTGCTACAGCTTCAGCAACATTAAACCAATTTTTAGTGCCTTGATCGACATTGGTTTGTGCTTTTAGATCATCTTTGATAAGCGTGTAAATAGGGCGCCATAAATTGTTGATTTGTTGATTCGGTGCTTGATTATACTGGGGATATAACTTGGTAACTTGATCTAATACATTTTGGCTCACTGAATAGCTTTTTTGACCATTTTGCTCATACACTTGCCCCAATTTCTGAGTATTTGTATTATTGCCTAAGCTGTTTGGAGTCGTTGTATTTTGATTTTTCCATTCATTTTCATAATGGGTATCATTTGGAGTAACTGTGCCTCCTAAGCCTTGACCAATATTGACAATGATGTCTGAAACTTGGTTGATAATGGAATCGCCAATTTGATGGATTGCTTGAAAACCGGGACCAAGTAAAACATTACCTGCTTGACCAATCGGAGCAACTGCATCTAAAACACCATTGGCAATATTAGTTCCACCAATTAGAACATTACCAATGACATCACTTGGCAATGTGAGAATATTATTAAGCGTAAGTTTTTGATCAACCCATTCATTTTGATAGTGTGTGTCGTTGGGTTGAACCGTTGCACCTAAATTTTTCCCAATGCCATTCGCTACGTTTGAAATGCCATTAATGATTTGATCTCCCGCTTCATGAACGACTTGGAAGGGTTTGCCAAAAAATTGATTCCCTGCAAGACCAAGTGGAGCGGTAATATCCAAGATTGTATTTGCAGCGTTAGTAACAGCGACAATCCCATTTCCGATCAACTGTAAGGGAAAGGTCAATACTGAACTTGCTTTGAAATCAGGTAAGTACTGGTAAATTATTGCTTTTTGAGTAGCCATATAAGTTTAGCCTTCTTTAAGTTTTTGTAAAAATTAAGATTTGCTTAATTGTTTATTAAAAATCCACAAATCGGGCTAATTATGAATTATTGTTAATTTTTACTTAAATAAGATTGTCTGACAATTTTGCTATTTAAAGACAAATTAGTGATATTTATATCAACATAAAATAAATTAATGCGATTTGTGTTAATTGTTTTTAGCGTAAGTTTTATTTGGAATTATGTATTTTAATTATTATATTTCAATTGTTTATATTTATTTATGATTTAATGTTAGATTTTTAGCAGGTAAAAAGTAAGCATAAATGAATCGTAAAAAAATTCACTGTATCATCTCAATGCTTATTTTTGATTAGAAGAAGGAGGGGCCGTGAATTAAATTCTGTTTAAAAGTCAACTTTTACAATGGATTTAATCATTTTAAGACACAGTTACATTTTTCAGGCTTCTTTCAATGCGATATAATCATAATATTTCTTTTTATTTTCATACATATGTAGATCAGCACGTTTCAGCATGCAATCTATACTTTCATATGGAAGCGTTGTTGCTTGTCCCAAAGAAATACTAATTTGATGACTGGAGTAGTATTGATTATCAATATTTAATAATTCTTCAATTGAAAGAACAATGGTATCAGTCGTCTTTTCCTCTGCGCCCGGCATGAGCACGACAAACTCATCACCGCCAATACGTGAAGCGGTATAACTGGTATGTTGAATACTGCGCGTTAAAATATTGCCCATACGTCTCAGCATTTCATCGCCAACATCATGTCCAAGATTATCATTGGTCAGTTTTAAGCCATTCATATCAATGAAAATGGCAGAAACAGGGCGCAATAAACTACGTTGTAGACGGTTAATTTCATCGGTATGGAATGAACGATTAAATAATTTGGTCAGTACATCGTGCTTGCCTAAATATTCGAGATAACTTTCAGCTTTTTTACGTGCGGTAATATCAGTCAATGCCAATTGTACCAAGCCCCAATCATTTTCATAACCGGGAAAAACCGTAAACTGTAAAAGCACATTGCGGATCGAGCCATCTAAAGCATAGTTCACGGCTTCACGTTGATGATGGATATTACCATTCCATAATTCAATTAATTGTTCACGAAAAGTTTGGTGCATTTCTTTGGTGAGTATTTTATGTAAATTTTTAAATAAAGTGTCTTTATCGGGTGCTTTAAATAAGTCTAATGTGGCTTGGTTCACATCGATTAAAATAATATCTTCAATACATTGCTGAATAAAATCGGTATGTACATCGAGGAAAGTTCGAAAGTCTTCAATGCCAATTTTACGCAGTTGATCTATACGCATTTTGACTCGACTAAAATCTTCAACCCAAAGTGAACTTGGAGAATAGTTAAAGCGTGACTCGGCTAAAATCCGATTTTTTTCTTCCATACGTGATGCATTTTTATAATCTATAATATCTTCAGTAGTGAGTAAAATACGAGATAAATCGTGTTCAGCACCCGGTAAAATTACACCGCGTAATTTAATATCGAGACGTTTTCCAGTGAGCGTATAATTGGTTGTGGTACTGGAAAATTCTTTTTGACCCTTCCATAATGCAACCAATTCATAAATATGTGATTCAAACATTTCTTGTTTAAAAATGATTTGGAGATTATCACAAATATGATTTAAATTTTGTGCTTCAAATATTTCTAATGTTTTATGGTTAACCTGTAAAATTTTAATTTTTCGTGAGCATAAAGTGATACGGTTTTGATCTTCTAGAAGAAATTTCGCTAAATCTTCAACACCTTGCTGTTTCCAAATGTCGAATTGTTGTTTTACTTCACTATAATCTTCAAGCCACATGGGGATAGGCGATAAATCAAAAATTGATGATTCAAATATTTCCATTTCGCTATCCATGCATTTTAGTTAGTTTAATAATAGAACAAAATATAACATCAATATTGTGATTAAAAAATATTTAAATTAAAAATATGTGTCTTGGTTATCATAAAAATCAATATTGTTAATTGGGATTAAATAATAAAAATCATTGATTAGTTTTAATTTACATTTTTATGTTTCTAACTGCTTATTTTATTCGAGCTATCTTTAATTACATTAAATACATCAATTTAATTTTATTTGATAATACTCACTTTTCTTTTTATACATTTTTTGATCGGCACGTTTTAGTGAATCATCAATACTCTCATTATTTTCTGTCGTCGAATAACCCATTGCGACACTAATCGGAAACGCAGGAAAACTTATATTATCCTGATCAATCAGTTGTTGAATGTTGTCTTGTAAATGTTGAGCATCATTTTCATCGGCATTCGGCATTAAAATCACAAACTCATCGCCACCAATGCGAGAAACAGAATATTGGGTATCTAAAATGGAATGTTGCAAAATATTGCCCATTCGTTTCAAAATTTTATCGCCTTCATCATGCCCAAAAGTATCATTAATTTTCTTTAAACCATTCATGTCTAAAAAAATACATGATACAGGGGAGATCAAATTTTCTTCTAAGCGTAAAATTTCTTCATTATAAAAGGTGCGATTATACAATTTGGTTAAAATGTCATGTTTGCCCAAATATTGCAGATGATTTTCCATCTGTTTACGTTCAGTAATATCGGTGAGGGCAACTTGAATAATGCCCCAGTCCTCTTCATTTTGCGGAAAAATATTAAACTGTTCGAGTACATGGATGATTTGCCCATCGGTTGCATAATAGGTGCATTCACGTTGTTGATAATAGTTGCCTTGCCATAGTTGTAATAATTGGTCTGAAAAAGATTGGTGAATATAAATAGAGAAAATTCGGTTTAAATTGTCAAAAAAATCATTTTTATTTTTAGCTCTAAATAAATTTAGTGTGGCTTGATTAATATCGATGAAGAGAATTTGATTAAAACAATGTTGTAAAAAATCAGGATGATCTTTTAAGTGCTGTTTTAAATCGGTGATGCCAGCATTTCGTAATTCAGTAAAGAGCGCTTTTACTTTACTGTAATCTTTAATCCAAAGCGGTGTCGGGCTGTAATTAATGAGTGATTCAGCAAAACGACGTGCTTTTTGATAGGCAGAAATATCCTCAGTGGTGAGTAAAACCCGTTCCCAATTTTCTTCATAACCATCAATGAGGTTGGCACGAAGTTGCACATCAATTTGCTTGCCTGTACAGGTGTAATTGACCGCAGGAATAATATAATCATCACTGCGTTCAAAAATACTGACAAAAAAATGAATTTGATGCGTGGTGATATCTTCAAAATGCATTTTTGAAAAACTTTGTAGAATTTCATCCAAACTTTTTGCTTCATACAGACGCAATGTACTTTGATTGATATGTACCGTTTCAATGCTCGCAAGACAGGGACGAAAACGATTCGGATCTTCAAGTAGATACTGCTTAATGTCGGTAATTCCTTCGGCAGTCCACGCATCAAAAATTCGTCTTATACCACTAAAATCCTGTAACCACATTGGAATAGGAGAAAGATCAAAGATGGATAAATCTAACTTTGCCATATGCCTATACCGTTCATAATGCAAAACTGCGCATTTAAAATAATTGAAAATGTTAAATTTAATATTTATAACGACAGTGTAGATGATTTTACGCAGTGATTATAGTGTATAAAAAACATTCTATATTTTATCGCTTTGCATGATGTTCAGGTTTAGGTGGCGCAATGGTTTTTTCGCCATTCCACAGTT
>CAXYZD010000117.1:0-7772 GCA_964293455.1 uncultured Acinetobacter sp.
GTACTGAGTAAGCCAAGAAAAATACCGTGATGAACTGCATCAATGGTATTGCGTCCCGGACTAAGTTCATCAAAAGCGACATCAGGAATTTTAATGCCTTTGGTGTTTTGAATGAGTGAATCACGTTGTAGGTACAAATTTGGCAGAATATATCCGCCCAAATGTTGTAAACCTTGTGTTAAATCAATCGTTAGTGCAGTTCCACAACTAATGACACATAAGTCTTGTTCCACATTCGCGACTGCCAATACTTGAAGCCAACGGTCAATACCGAGTTGTTCAACATGATCATAACCACACTTTAAACCAGCATATTCGGCATGAACTTTGGCAAAGGTCATGGGAATATCCAGCATGTTTAAAATTTGTAGAATGCGGTCATTATTTTTTTGATCTTGTACCGATGAAATGCCTACACAATCAATCTCACTATTTTTAAAATGTTGAATCAGACCCAACAAAAGATCAGCAGGAGATTGCAGATGTAATTCTGCGCCATGCTCAATGATATGTGGTGTTAGGGTTTTGAGATCAGTTGTTGTAATCCAATACTTTAGACGGGTATTACCAATATCAAGCCATAAGTTTTTCACGGAAGTGTTGATCATCCTGCGGTTTTTTGATGTTAATTTATTCAGCCGATTTTAGACGTAAACGCCCTTGATAATGGCGTTGTAATCCTTGTTCATTTTCAATTTGAATGGCACCGTCACGGTCAATACCTTTAAACACGCCTTGAAGAGTCTCTTTGGTTTGTTCAAACTCAACCGCTTGCCCCATAAATGCTGCGACATTGTTGAAACGTGCCGCAAGGTTATAGCAACCATGATCAAACCATTGTCCTGCTTGCAATATGGCTAAATATACGTCACTGATCATTTGAATACGGTTAGGATATTGCACACCCAATTGCACTACAGAAGTCGCTTGTTGTGATACTTGTTCCGGTGATACAGGCAATAAATTGATCCCCACACCAACAATGGCTTCATGTGCTGATAAGGGTTCAACGAGTATTCCCCCCCATTTTCCTTGTGTACTATACAAGTCATTCGGCCATTTAATTTGTAGATTTGGCAGCGTTTTTACACTTGAAATTTGTAGAATATTGAGTGCAATTTCAAGTGCAAGGCGTCCATCAAGGGGTGTTTTGGTTTTGAGCAATGTGCTTAAATAAATATTCCCGATGGGAGAGACCCATTCTCGCTGATGTTGCCCACGCCCCTGAGTTTGTTGTTCACTACACACAAGGATACGATTTGCACCTTGTGCAAGCTCACGCACATCATCATTGGTCGATGTCGTATTATGCTTAAGTAACAGAATTTCAGGTAGTTGCTGAGCATCGGTTAAAAGTTGTCGAAGATGACGAGTCTCTAAATCCATATTGAATCTGAGAAGAAAGGAAAGTAGTGATGGAGTTAATCATATATTTGGTCATTGGTGCAATTGCCGGATTTGCCGCAGGACTGTTTGGTGTTGGCGGTGGCTTGATTATTGTCCCAATTTTATATGTGGTTTTCACTCAAATGGGTTATGACCCAACGGTCGTGATGCATATGGCATTGGGGACATCATTAGCAACAATCATTGTAACATCAATTAGTTCCGTCTCTGCCCATCAAAAAAAAGGTGCTGTGATGTGGCATGTGGTTAAAAATCTTGCACCGGGTTTGGTTCTTGGCTCATTTTTAGGTGCAGGTATTGCCGATGTTTTGTCAGGCGGAAATTTACAATTGATTATTGGGATATTTGCACTTTGGGTCGCATTTAAAATGTTTAAAGGCGCCAATGTTCAAGTTGATGTATCTAAGCAATTACCTTCTGCACCCATGCAAATGCTTGCAGGCGGTGGTATTGGAGTAGCTTCCGCTATTTTTGGCATTGGTGGGGGAAGCTTGACCGTACCATATTTAAATAAATATGGTGTTGTGATGCAAAAAGCAGTCGCGACTTCGGCAGCTTGTGGTTTACCTATTGCGGTTGCAGGGGCAATTGGCTTTATGATTTTTGGCTCGCATGGTCAAGTTGAAATTAAAAATGCGATTGGTTATGTGCATATTTATGCCTTTATTGGTATCAGTATCATGAGTTTTATTACAGCAAAATTCGGTGCAAAAATAGCACATAAATTATCACCTGCAATGTTGAAAAAGTGTTTTGCAGGATTGCTCCTTTCGGTTGGAACTTACTTTATACTTCAGGGCATTAAAATATTTTTTTAAATTTTTTGATCATGGTCTTTAGATCAATGACACTACTTTTTACGGCTGAATTGGCTTAAAATCTCAAAAATTGTCTAACAATGACATGGAAATGCAAAGTCTGAATCAGTTATATAAGGAACATAATGATTCAGACTTCATCTAAATAAAACCAATAAAACAGGATTTATATGCATTCGGATAATGTAGATAGCCTATCGGAACAAATCGCAAGGCATATAGGCGAGCAAATCATCAGTGGTGAATTGGTGGAAGGTGAGCGTATACAAGAGCTACGCATTGCTAAAGAACTTGATGTCAGTCGAGGGTCAGTGCGTGAGGCTTTACTTTTGCTTGAACGCACGCATTTGATTGAGATTTTTCCACGCCGTGGTGCAATTGTGTCAGAAATGTCTGCACAGCAAGTCAGAGCGTTATTTGATACCTGTGCACTTTTATTGGGTCAGATTGTCCATAAAATGAGTGAGACGTGGCGAAGCCATGAAGCTGAAGCCCTACAACATTTATTAAATGATTTGATTGAGCATGTAAAGCAAGGCAATACTGAAAAGTTTTATGATGGTATTTTTCACTTTTTGTCTGAACAAAATGACATGGTTGGCAACTCTTATTTGATGAAGTTTTATAAGGAACTGTTGCCATCTCTACGTCGTAGCTATTTTTTAACCTTAAATACTTCAAGACGAGAGCTACAAGAAGCGTTAGAATTGTTTCGCTTGGTGATTGATGCGATTTTAATCCGAAAATCACAACAAGCTACTTTATTTATGGATGATTTTTGCCGACACTTACGCAACTTAGTGTTGGAATCGCTGACACGAATGAAACAAATCGAACTTGCTTGGGCGCGGAGATCACGTCGCTAAGTAGCGTTGTTAAGTAATTAGGACATTATGCGTTTAAGCAGCTTAAAATTGTCAGGCTTTAAATCTTTTGCCGACAGCACGACATTACAATTCAAAGAGAACCGTACTGCGGTGGTGGGACCCAATGGCTGTGGTAAATCCAATGTGATTGATGCCATTCGTTGGGTGATGGGTGAATCAAGCGCACGTCAGTTACGTGGCGGAACCATGCAAGATGTCATTTTTACAGGAACGGCAAAGCGTAAACCTGTTGGTATGGCAAGTGTAGAGTTACGCTTTGAAAATACCTATGGCAAGCTTGGTGGTGCGTATAATGCCTATAATGAATTGGCTGTACGCCGTCAGGTCAACCGTGATGGAAAGTCTGAATACTTTCTTAATGGAGCAAAATGCCGTCGCCGTGATATTACCGATATTTTCTTAGGAACAGGATTAGGTCCTCGTTCTTATGCCATTATTGAACAGGGCATGATTAACCGTTTGGTTGATGCGAAACCTGAAGAAATGCGGGTATATATTGAGGAAGCGGCAGGCGTATCACGCTATCAGGCGCGTCGCCGTGAAACTTTGCAACATTTGGAACATACCACGCAGAACCTTGAGCGTTTAGAAGATATTGCTTCTGAATTAAAAGGACAATTAAAAACACTCAAGCGTCAATCTGAAAATGCGGTTCAATACAAAACACTTGAAAATGAAGTTCGAACTTTAAAAATAGAAATTCTATCTTTCCAATGTGAACAAAGTAGTCGTTTACAAGAAGAATATACCGTTCAAATGAATGAACTTGGTGAACATTTCAAACTCGTGCGCTCGGACATGACTACACTTGAGCATGATTTGACATCGACAAGTGAATTATTTCAACGCCTCATTCAACAATCGACACCTTTACAAAATGAATGGCAACAGGCAGAAAAAAAACTCGCTGAATTAAAAATGATGCTTGAGCAAAAACAAGCATTGTTCAATCAAAATACTGAATCTTTAGTAAAACTAGAAACGCAAAAAATTCAAACCAAAGAGCGTATTCAGCTCATTGAATTACAACTCGATACCTTACAAACACAGTTAGATGAATATGCTGAAAACTTACAAAGTGCCGAAGCCGACAGTCAACAGCGTGTGCAAGTTTTTGCTGATTTAAAAGCACAGCAACAACAAGCTCAACAACAATATGAACTGATAAAAGTTCAGGTTGAAAAACAGCAACAGCAAAAAGCTCAGATGCAAGCGCAAATGGAGCAACTGAGTAAAAATGTTCAACGTATAGAGCAGCAAAAAGATACCTTAAAAGCTCAAGCTGAACAGGTGCAAAAGCAGTTTATGACGGAGGATTTGAGTCAACTTGAACAAGATCAATCCAAAGCTCAGTGTGAAATTACGCAGTTAGAGCAAAACATTGCTCAAACTAAAAGTCGTATTGAGCAAACGCAAGAACAAGTCAATCTACAAAAAGCACAAACTTCAGCGCTTAAGTCTGAAATGCAAGTGTTGCAGTCTGAGCAGAAAAATCTAAATCAGCTCACGGCGAAAAGTGCAGTTAAAACCTCAGAAAATGATGTACAACTCATGCAAATTCTAAAACTTAATGAGCAGGGTAAAGCACAAGCGAGTTTGGTTGAAAAGTTCCTTGCAAAATGGTTGTCTGCACACATTGTTGATCCAAATGCCGATTTTCAAGATAGTCTTGCTCGTCAGTTAAAAAGTTCAACTTCACAGGGTAAAATCCAACTTCAAGAATTACCTTGTCTAGCAGATTGGATTGAATCACCTCAATATTCATTGTGGAATCAGGTAGCTATTGCTGAAAACCTGATACAAGCCTTGTCTTTGCAACAGCAATTAATAGTTGGGCAAAGTCTTTTGACACTCGATGGTTATCATGTCGGTCAAGATTGGGTCATCGGCTTATTCTTCGATGAGTCAAGTCAAGCTGCACAAGGGGCATTAAGTCATCGGATTCGTCTAGAAGAAATTGAATTTGCACTTGAGCTATTGCAACCTCAATTGACTGATGCTGAAGCGGCATTACCTTCAATACAACATCTGTTGGCTGAATTACAGAAGCAGATCCAAGCAGATCAAACAGCCTTAAAAGCACAGCAAAATACTCAACAGCAGGTCAGCGTACAAATTGCCAAACAGCAAAGTGCAACGCAGGCATTTGAATTGCAAAAAATTCAGCTCAATAGTCAGTTACAACAACTTGATGAGCAACTTGAAGAAGATGCCATGCAGAAAGATGATCTTGAAATTGATCTACATTTATTGAGCATGAAGCTAGAACAGCATTTACCTGAATATAAAACTTTGCAATATAAGCTTGATGAGCTTAATGAACAGGTTGAAGAACAACAGCAACAATTACAGCATAAACAGCAAGATGTGGAAGCATCTCGGCGTATGGCGGAGCAAAATAAACAACAGATTGAATTGCTCGATAAAGATTTGAACTTTTCTAAAGTCAGCTATCAGCAAATTTTGCAGCAAATGGAACAGGCTCATCAATTTATTGACCCCATTCAGTTGGAATTGCCGAGCCTAGAGCGTCAGTATGCTGAGCAAGCCGATCAAGCAGAAAAGTTGCAAAAAACTTGGGCGGATTGGCAAGTTGAATTACATAATGTTCAGTCAAGACAACAACAGTTAACCGAACTGCGTCTGTTACATCAACAAAATGATGAGCAACTACGTACCCAACTTGAAGCAAAGCGCTTAGCATGGCAGTCAGCGAAGTCTGATTTACAGCATTATTCTGATCAGCTCAAAGAGATGCATGCTGAGATGAAATCAGGATTGATCATTGATTTACCTACGCATCAACAAAACTTTGAAAAAGCTCAGCGTCAGTTTGAAAAATTGGGTGCGGTCAATTTGGCGGCTTCAGAAGAGTATGAAGAAGTGTCAAAGCGTTTTGACGAATTGATGCATCAAATTCAAGATTTAGAAAATACAGTAGAACAACTGAGAGATGCCATGAAGAGCATTGATCAGGAAACCCGTAAATTATTTATGACCACGTTTGATCAGGTTAATGCAGAATTACAAAATCTATTTCCAAAAGTCTTTAATGGTGGTGAAGCAACATTAAGTCTTGAAGATGATTGGCAATCGGGTGTACGTTTAATGGCTCGCCCACCGGGTAAGAAAAATAGTTCATTGGCATTGTTATCGGGCGGTGAAAAGGCACTGACGGCATTGGCATTGGTCTTTGCAATTTTCCGTTTAAATCCTGCACCATTTTGTGTGCTTGATGAAGTCGATGCGCCGCTTGATGATGCAAATGTTGGACGATTTTGTAATCTTGTAAAAGAATTGTCGGAACAGGTGCAATTCATTTACATTACACATAATAAAGTTGCAATGACCATGGCAACAGATTTGTTGGGTGTGACGATGCCTGAACCAGGTACATCGAAACTCGTCACGGTAAATTTGGAAGAGGCAAGAGAATACGGTTTAGCCGCGGAGTTTTAGTATGGAAATCACGACAATTATTGGCATTGTTGTTGCCGCAGTGATCTGCGTGATTGGTTTGGGTATGATGTTGCGTAAGTCCGATGATGCAGCACCATCGCTAGATTCGACATTACATATCAATGAAGATAGCAATCAGCCTGTCATTCCACGTCATGTACGTGATCAGTTGCGTAATGCGGTAGAAGCAGAGCGTGTCGAGCCAAATTTAACGACAGCGGATAGTGTTGATGTTAAAACATCGACAATTGAAAAAGCTGCAGTAAAACCAACTGAAGCAAAACAAACCGAAGTAAAACCAACAGAAATTGTGACAGCAAAAGCTGTCGAAGAAAATATTTCAACACCTATCGCTCAAACGGATGATGCAACTGAGTCAAAAGAAACAGCTCAGCCTGTAATTGATTCACAAGCGGCATCTGTTGTGGAAAAAGCAGATGATACGGCGCAAACTGAAACAATAACATCAGTGCATGTGGATAAACCACAGGTTGAAGCTGTTGAGGAATTTACGCCAAATACACAAGTTGAAACCGTTAAAATTCAAGAATTTGAAGATGAAAGCAGTATTCTAGATGTGCATTTGAATGAACAACAACGTCAAGATGACCAAAGTATTTTGGCAAATGCTGAGAGAATTATTGGTTTAAATGTTTATCCAGATCCACGTCGTGCCTTGTCAGGTGATAAAACCCTGAAAGTGATGATGAAATATGGTTTACGTTTTGGTGAAATGTCATGTTTTCATCGTTATGAAGATCCTGAAAATGAAAGTTCATTGATGTTTTCTGTCTTACGTATTATTGACTCAACACCAGCGGGCTTTGATTTAGAAGCACTTTCGATGGAACAAGTACAAGGCTTGGCATTCTTCCTTGCTTTGCCACATCCTGATGTACAAAAAGGTTTTGATACCATGGTGAGTATTGCAGGTCTGATTGCACGTGAAGTTGATGGTATAGTTTACGATGAAAACAATCTTGAATTTACGCCACAGTTAAAAGAACATTGGCGTCATCAAGCCATTGATTTTCGTTCAGGACAAGTGGTCTGATCATCGCATTATATGCTGATATTATTTTGAGACTGATTTAAAATGAAATGGGCGGAATTATCCGCCCATTTATTATGGTAAAGAGTTTTGGTGAAAGAATTTATGGAAAAAAATGCGATCGTCGCTCAAATGCGTCAATTGATTCAA
>CAXYZD010000118.1:0-7700 GCA_964293455.1 uncultured Acinetobacter sp.
TATTTTATCAAAATTCAACCTGCTTTTTTTCAGCATACTTTTTGAAACACCACCGAATAATTAACAGGCTATACGATAAACTGATCTGTGATTGCTGTATCAAAAAAATAAAAAGATCTTCGTTTTCAGAGTACCAAGCTCACACTGCAGTGGTAGATACCACCAATAAATAGTTAGCGAGAAGGAAGCACGCCCTGTTGTTGCTTGTAACCGAGCTGAGCGATATTATTTTCAGTTTGATGAGGCTATTTGCATGCTTCCCCTCGGCTTTTTTAAAATAGAATTCACATCCTTAAAATTAGAAGATTTAAAAAATTACCGTGTGTTTGAAGCCTTCCGATGTCAATGGTGCTATATAGCTTTTAAGGTTTAAGAAAGACTAAGAGAAGCTGAGTGTACAAGTGAATGGTCGTTTTAAGATGATTTCGGTTGTTGAAAAATTTTAGGCAGTAAAATTATATTTAAATATTTGATTGTTGAGTTATTTTTTGGAATTAATTGAGATAAAGAGCGGGCAGTTTTAGAGGATTATTGGCAAGGTTTAGGTGGGGTTTATATCGTTACACCCACATTAAAATTCCGTTCACCTGCATTGCTGTAGTGACCGATTTATTGAATGCAAATTGATTTTTCCTTTATATTTTTTTGATCATATAAAAAAGAGCGCCGAAGCGCTCTTAGTTTGAAAATTAAAAAAGATTATTCATCAGATGCTTTTGCATTAGACTTTTTCTTTTTAGCTTTCGCCTTTTTCTTCACTTTATCTTTAGCCTTTGTTTCAGGCTTTGCTGAAGATTTCTTACTAGGCTTTTTATCGAGAGAGCTTCGTTTGGCCTTCTCCTTTTTCTTACGCACCGGTTTTTCTCCATCTTCACTGACCTGACGTTTAACATCAGTTTTTTCAGTGGATTTGGCCGGACGCTCAGAAAAGACTTGCTCAGTCGTTTGAGTTTTAGCTACGCGGGGCGCACGACTACGAATCGGACGACCTGCATGGGAAAGTTGCTGAATCAATTCAAAATCAATCTTACGATCATCTAAATTGACTGCAGCGACTTTAATTTTCACTTCATCGCCTAAACCGAAAGATTGACCTCGGTTTTGACCCACAAGATTTTGACTCGCTTGATCGAAGACAAAGTAGTCATCGCCCAATTGGCTAATATGAATCATGCCATCGACATACAAATCTTTCAGTGTCACGAATAAGCCAAATTCAGCCGTTGCACTAATAATACCGACAAACTCTTCGCCTAAATGTTGCTTCATATAGTGACATTTGAGCCAAGACGTTACAGAGCGAGATGCTTCATCTGCACGGCGTTCAGTAATGGAGAAATGTTCACCTGCATCATCAAGTGCTGCACCTGAAAGTGGGTATTGCTTCGTGGTTAAACTTGCTTTAATCGAACGATGCAACAATAGGTCAGGATAGCGACGAATTGGCGATGTGAAGTGTGTATACGCTTCATACGCTAAACCAAAGTGTCCAAGGTTATTTGCACCGTAGTAGGCTTGCATCATCGAGCGTAATAACACCGCGTGAATGCTTGGTGCATCAATACGGTCTTTAGTCGCTTCAATAACAGCTTGATAATCGGTTTGAGTAGGTTGATCAGGGAATTTTAAGCCCAATAGTTTAACGAACTCTTTCACTTTTTGAGTGCGTGAAAACTCAGGTGGCTCATGCACACGGTAGAGCATAGGCACTTCATTTTTCAAGCAATATTCTGCTGCTGCTACATTGGCAAGCAACATGCATTCTTCAATCAGCTTATGCGCAACATTACGTGTACGCGGTAGAATTTCTTTAATTCCACCCAATTCATCAAAGGTCATGTAGGTTTCGACAGTTTCGAATTCCATTGCATGACGTTCAGCACGTAAGCCTTTGAGTGTTTCGTACAATTGATACAGCGTATTTAATGATTTACGCACATCACGATCTTCTGTTAATGCTTTGCTGTCACCATCTAAATACTGTGCCACTTGCGTATAAGTTAAACGTGCTTTTGAATGCATTACCGAAGGGTAAAATTCAAATTTCGTCACTTTACCTGCACGGCTTAACGTCAAATCACAGACCATACATAAACGGTCAACACCAGGATTTAGTGAACATAAACCATTTGATAGCGCTTCAGGTAACATTGGTAATACATAGTGTGGGAAATACACTGACGTGCCACGTTCTTGCGCTTCATCATCTAAGGGTTTGCCAATACGCACATAATGGCTCACATCGGCAATTGCAACCACGACACGATAACCGCCACCTGCACGCTTTTCAGCATATACAGCATCATCGAAGTCACGAGCATCTTCACCATCAATGGTCACTAATGGCAAATCACGTAAATCGATACGACCTTCACGGTCTTTGGCAGATGGTTCTTTAAAGCTTTCAGCTTCTTTAACCACTTCTTCTGGAAATTCGTATGGCAAACCATATTCTAAAATGGTTTGTGGAATAATGATTTCAGTATCGGCTTTGTCCACCATGGATTGAACAATATGACCTGTTGCAAACTCATCACGGGTTGGATAGTCATCAATTTCGACACGTAGATTGTCACCGATTTTTGCACCGGCATGTTCAATCAATTCTTTTTCTAAGGTAATCGGTTGATGTGCATTTGGATTTGCAGGTTGAATGAAATATTCACCTTCAAATTCCGCTACTTTACCAATCAATTGTTTAACTCGGCGTTGAGTCACTTCAGTAATGTAGCCCCAAGCTTTACCTTTACGATCTACTGAAGTTTGTTGCACTTTAACGCGATCGCCGTGAAAGACTTGACGCATTTCACGTTCAGGCAGTAAAAGCTCTTCTTTTTTTTTGCCATCAATGCTGGCAACGCCAAGCCCTTTATTGTTGACGTAAACTGTAGCATCGATAACGGGTTGATCTGCCATTGGTTGGTATTTGAAACCATCCTTCATGAGCTGACCATCACGGACCATCGCACTTAGACGATGACTCAGTGCATCAATACTTTTTTGATCGACAATTTCAAAGATTTCCACGAAGTCCGCATGGGACAGTGGTTGCTGTTTTTGTTCGATGGTTTCCAAAATGAGCGTACGGCTTGGAATCGGATTGTCATACCGTTGTGCTTCAGCTTTGGCTTCAGGATCGACCCAGTTTTTCATCATGTATAAGGCTTGATAACAGAAGATAGGTTTAGCATAAGTCATCACGTTGCAGACTGCACGTAATTGATTGCAATAATGTGTTTTTAATTGCAGTTTTTGTGTCACGTAAAAATTTTTTGAAATAAAAAATGCAAAAAACGTATGAAAAATACGCATAAACAGCAAAATCGTTTAAAAAATGAATGGTTGAATCAAAAAAGAGGTTTTTTTTCATAAGAGTACTTGCCGAATCTGATTTTAATTTGTATTATGGCGCCTCGTTACGGTGAGATGGGTGAGTGGCTGAAACCACATCCCTGCTAAGGATGCATACGGGTAACTGTATCGAGGGTTCGAATCCCTCTCTCACCGCCAACGAATACTTACGATGCGCTCATAGCTCAGCTGGATAGAGCACTTGGCTACGAACTAAGGGGTCGGGAGTTCGAATCTCTCTGAGCGCACCAATAAGTAAACTGTATGTAACGTATCGCCTGAATTGGCACACAAGTAATGCGCTCATAGCTCAGCTGGATAGAGCACTTGGCTACGAACTAAGGGGTCGGGAGTTCGAATCTCTCTGAGCGCACCAACTTAAACATCTTCGGATGAACATTAAACCACACTTGTTGTGGTTTTTTTGTGTCTGATCTTTGCGTGATGAGCTGAGTTGTTTGAAAGGTTGAATGCTTTGCGATATTTTTGGAAAATTCAAAAATGTGAATGTAATGAGTCGAATCATAATAGGTACTTTTTCAAAAGTAGAATAATTTAAAAGTAGAACAATTTTGATTGGAAGTATTTGTAAAGCCATGAAGCTGTGAAATTTTATTTAAGTTGTATGTAAGAGTCATAAATAATGCGAGTTGACTCGCTGTAAACTCCGCTATGGTGGTTTAAAATAAGGTGATTAAAATATATTTGTATGTTTTTTAGCACAATACTGCGTGAATTGTCCAATAACTATGCGGTTGAGCTTTAACAAACAGAAAAAGACTTTTCAAAAAAATTAAAAGGCGTAGAATACACTCCATCAAGACGTCGCGCTCATAGCTCAGCTGGATAGAGCACTTGGCTACGAACTAAGGGGTCGGGAGTTCGAATCTCTCTGAGCGCACCAACTTGATGATGTAATGAAAAAAACCGCTTAGTTGCGGTTTTTTTGTGCCTGAAATTTGATGAAAAATAAACATAATATTTTTTAGCTGCTTCAAAGATAAAAATGAAAATATTCAATCAAAAAATCAATTGTCATGTCTGCAATATTAAGATTCGGTATTTCTAATTTTTTGAGCAAAAACCGCATTTCCACCAATAGCGGGGAGCATTTCATGATAGGGCAAGCTACGTGCGACTCGAAGTAAAAAAGGTGCTTTTTCATCAATTTTCATTGCAGTAGTCATTTTCAGTAAAGCACCATTTCCATTGGGATTGAATTGCATCATGCCTTTTAAATAACGTAAATCGCCACCATTGGCTGAGAAATTATTTTCAGTGGCTTTGGGGTAAGTGAAGTGCATTTTGAAATCAAAAGGAATACTGATCACCCCCAAACCTACACTGACTTTAAATTCGGCATCTTGTCCTTGAGGGTTTAAAGGACTTGCTTTGATGTCTTTAATTTGTCGAGGAAATAACGCTTTATATGCGGTTGGTGTAGTCCACTTTTGCAGTTGTTTTGGCGTTTGGTTGTAATACTGATAGGTTGTAGTAAAACGCATATCTTCACGCCCATGCTGATAGGGCAGAGTCGTTTGTGAATGAACAATGCTTACAGGTTGTCTAGAGGCTTGACTGAGTTGGCTGATTTTTTGTAGTTGTGCTGCTGAAAACGGAAGGCTTGGAAATTGTCCCGGATTTAATGCGGTAACTTTTTTCGCATTAAAACGATTTTTTAGTGATTCCATAATAAAGGCATTGGTTCCACTTGGAATGCCAAGTTTGGCTTCAGGTAATGCATTTAAAATAGTCTTAAAAAGAAAGCCGTGTGGTTGATTGAGGTCACCCCATTGCGTAAGCGTAATTAAGGTTTTGTTATTGCCTAAATTAAACCATTCAAATTTGCCCACTCCATAGGGAATAGGTGCATCAATAACGAGAGTTGAAATACTATTTTGTCCAATTTGATGTTGCATGATGACATCTTCATTGAAATTCAGTACAGGAATTGGTGTGGGAATGGAAACCTTATATTTGACTTGTTGAATTGCTCCCGAACCTTCAATGATTTTGGCTGATTTGAGCGTGGGGAATAGCCCAACATATTGACTAAAATTGGATAATATTTTTGCCACATCTTGTGGGTTGGCTGAAACAACAATGGCTGAGGTGGTGAAATTTGCATTGGGTTGAAGATTGTTTTTTAGTGTTGGGACTGATGTTTTTGTTGTTGGGTGGGCAAATATAAAAATATTGTCCTGAGCATAGCTTGCAAGGCTTTGCGGATTATTTTGAAACGGTTGGATTGCACTTGGAATACTCTCTTTCCATGTAACGAGTTGCGCAAAACAACTGCTATTGATGAGTATTAAGCTCAATATAGTTAAAACGGGCATACGCATCGTGGCATCATCCTTGGCGTTGTCTATGCTTGAATTTTTGTGATAGTGCTGTGTATCGTTATTCTGTACTAATTTTTGAGTTTTTTAAGTCAAAAATCTACAATCAATATGTAAAGTAAGACTAAACAGTGATGTTATTGATTGGTTGCCTAGCTTGCTGAAAGTGAAGCGAAAGAACACAAATGTGGTGTACTATTCGGACATTCAGAATATTTATTGTGTTGAAAAGCTATGTCAGACGTTAAGCCTGCGATCTCTCTACGTTATTATTTGAATCTTGAAGAATCTCAGGATGGTTTTAAACTTGCGACTTTTGGGAAAAAACAGCTTAGTCGTTTTTTGACGCCTTTGGTGAGTCTAGGAATTATCGCTTGGGGACTTTATCTCGGTTTTTCAGGCATTGGTAAATATTATGTAATGCTCGGTGGCTTTTTTCTCTTATTACAGGTCTTTATGCGTTATTGGTTTTTACCAATGATGTTTAAGCGACAATTTATTAAATATCAATTTGGGAAAAGCGAGCAGGGTATTGAATTATTTCAAGATTACTTTGAGCTTTTTACCAGTGGTCGTCCGAAGCAAAAATTTAATTATGCCGAAGTTCAGTCCTTTATCGTGGGTAAAATGACCTATATGATTGAGCTAAAAAACCGTACTGTGGTGATTGTGCCGAAACGGGCATTTGCACAAACAGCAGATCAAACGGCATTTGAAAATACTTTTAAAAAATAAATTTAAATCATCATTTTGTTTGAATTATCGCAGTCTATAAAAGGGAATAAGATGAGTCCACGTCCATCAAAAATTGTCTGTGTCGGTCGGAGTTATGCTGAGCATGCTCAGGAATTAGGCAATGCTATTCCAGACAGTCCAGTATTATTTATTAAACCATCAAGTAGCTTAATTTCACTTGAAGAAGGAATTACTTGGAATAAAGATTTAGGTAATTTGCATCATGAATGTGAATTGACCTTACGCCTTGATCAGCCTTTGAAAAATGAAACTGATCCGCAAAAAGCTTTAGAAGCGATTGGTGCTGTGACACTCGGACTTGATCTTACGCTGCGTGATTTACAAGAGAGTTTAAAGAACAAAGGTCAGCCGTGGGAACGTGCCAAAGCATTTGATGGTGCCTGTGTATTGGCAGATTGGGTGGATGTTAGCGAAGTTAAAACGTGGGATGCCATTACTTTTGATTTTAAAGTGAATGATCAAGTGCGTCAAAAGGGCGATACGGCATTACTCCTTTTTAGTATTGCTCATTTGCTTTGTGACATTAGTCAATCATTTAGCCTTGAAGTCGGTGATGTAGTGATGACGGGTACACCTGCAGGTGTTGCTTCACTTGCATCAGGTGATCAATTGACCATGACTTTGCATGGTCAAACGCAAGATTTTGTGTGGAAAACTTTTGTGAAATAAAGTTCTTTACTGTTTTAAAAAATGGATTGAAATGAAAATTTCAATCCATTTTTTATATATGTGAATTGATCAATTATAAGATACCAAATCAACGTTCATCTAAAATGGTTGAAAGTGGTACAGATAATTTTGCAGCCAAATATTCATCCGATTCGATGAGTGCTGGGGCAATGCGTTGCATCCAATGACCGTCTGTGGGAATCGTACCCATTTCACTACGCCGTGGTAATGGATAAGGTAAAGATTGATAAAATGTCCAAAAATCGATGGTGTCTAGATTACGTGCCAAGACATATTCATTGTTATCTGTACGTCTGATTAAGTTTTGTTTTTCTAGCATTGAGACAT
Organism: uncultured Acinetobacter sp.; assembly: GCA_964293455.1. Classification (GTDB taxonomy): domain Bacteria; phylum Pseudomonadota; class Gammaproteobacteria; order Pseudomonadales; family Moraxellaceae; genus Acinetobacter. The sequence goes on from CAXYZD010000118.1 coordinate 7,467, forward strand.
AAGAAGGCCACCGTCCAATTTCGCTACGTCCGATAATATCTAGAGCTTCTGCATCGGTGACAACTTCGCCAATTTTTTGCTTTTTATAAAAAAGTTGTAAGAGATCAAGCAACATTAAAACAGGGTGGCGATTTTGGGTTTGATGTGTATGAAATGCAGTCAGAGCATAACTAATTTCGACACCAAGCAGTACGATATTCCATGATAAAAAAATCCATAATAAGAAAATAGGAA
>CAXYZD010000119.1:0-7670 GCA_964293455.1 uncultured Acinetobacter sp.
CTGTAGATGTAAACTCACTTTCAGGTATTTGCTTAACTAAACTTGACGTTCTTGACGGTTTGGAAGAAGTGAAAATCTGTATCGGTTACGAAGCAGCAGATTCAGGTTGTGTGGGTTCTTCTGATGCGCTTGCATTCGAAGCCTTAAAACCAATCTACGAAACAATGCCGGGTTGGTCTGAGTCTACTTTTGGTGCGAAATCAATGGATCAGTTGCCACAAGCTGCAATTAACTATGTAAAACGTATTGAACAGTTAATTGAATGTCCAATCGACATCGTTTCAACTGGTCCTGACCGTGAAGAAACAATTGTTATGCGTCATCCATTCGATGCTTAAATCATTGATTCGATGAATTGAAAAACCCCGATTTTTTCGGGGTTTTTTTTATGCCAGATTAAAAGTGATCAATAAAAACGATAAAAAGATTATATTCAGGACTAAAGTTGCATTTGATCATTGCTGTAGATTCGTAATATAAGACATAAGATTTTATGCAGATCAATACTGCATCATACATAGATGAATTGGGAATGCCGGATGCATAAAAATATTTCAGGAACGATGTTTTACTCGCTATTATTTGCAATGGGTGGCGCACCGACGATTGCTATGATGATGATTAGCGCACAGACCAATGACCCTGCCATTATCAATGCTGTATTGATTGGGCTGAGTGTTATTATTGCGTGTATTTTAGTTCCCTTAATTCTCATTCAAAATTTAGTTCTATTTTTTAAACGCAAAGATGCGGTCTGGGAAGAAAAAATTCAGCCAATTTGTCATGCATATTTAGGCTTAAATATCTTGTGTTTGGTGTATTGGTTGTGTATTCAGTTTTTGTAAATTGTTTAATTACACAATTAATATGAATAAGTAGAAATATGTGATGTAAACATGAAACAGTATTTCTTATAATACGCGGTAATTCATGATTAAATTTGGGTATTCGGAGATTATTATAATGAAAAATAAGTTGATGTTGAGCATGTGTGCTGTTGGTATTATGGCATTGTCAGGGTGTACGACGATTGCAGAAATAAGCGGTGCCGATTCAGCAACCTTAAACTACAATGCAACGCAAGGTTTTAATAAAACTGTAGCAGATGCGCGTGCAAAAAATGCATTAGATACATCTTCTGCAACCTATAAAAAAATCAATTCGGCATTTATTCGTTTAAAACCTTATGCAGATCAAATGAATCAAACGGGTGAAAAGTTTAATTGGCAACTTGCAGTTTTAAAGTCGGATGAGGTAAATGCCTATGTCGCACCTGGTGGTAAGGTGGTATTTTACACAGGTATTGTGAATAAATTAAATTTGAGTGAATCTGAAGTTGCCGCTGTTATGGGGCATGAAATGGTTCACGCATTAGAAGAGCATTCTAAACAGAAAGTTGGTGCGCAGACATTGACTAATCTTGCTGTGGGGATTGGTAAATCATATGCAGGCAGTCAAATTGGTGAGCTAGGTAATGCTGCAATTGATTTAGGTAGCCAAGTTGGTGTCGGTCTACCGTATTCACGTAGTTTAGAGAGCCGTGCTGATCAGGGTGGTTTAATGTTGATGGCAAAAGCCGGCTATAATCCTCAAGCGGCAATCACTTTGTGGGAAAAAATGGCGAAACAAGGTGGTGCGCAGGGTTCAGCGTTGTTGTCTACTCACCCAACAGATAGCCAGCGTATTAATGAGATGAAGAAAAATTTAGCTGCTGCACAAGCAGTTTATAACGCACGTAGATAATCATTTAGACTTCCTGTTTAAATTGTAAAAAAGGATGCCTATATGGCATCCTTTTTTATGGTTTTAGATCATTAAAAAAATCATCAAATAATTTTTAAATGCGGTTTAAGGCAAAGATACTTATTTTTCTAAATCAAATTTAAAGCTTAGTATTTGATAACTTAACAATATATAAAACCATATTTTGATTGAGTAAAATTAAAGTATTGCTTTGTTTTCGCTTCAAGGCGCAGGATTAGGTTGTTGGCGATGAATTGCTTCAATACCCTGTAAAACCTCTTCTGATAAATCGATTTCAAAGGCTTGAATATTTTCTTTGAGTTGCTGCATAGAGGTTGCACCAATAATGGTACTGGTAACAAAGAATTGATGCTTAATAAAGGCTAATGCAAGTTGAGTCAGTGTTAGGCCATGTTTTTCAGCAAGCAAAGCATATTGTTCGGTTGCCCAGTCACTTTGCGGATTGCTATAACGCGTAAAGCGTGAAAATTTTGTAATACGTGCTTCCTCAGGACGTGCGCCGTGACGATACTTTCCTGTTAAATAACCAAAGGCGAGTGGAGAATAGGCAAGTAGTCCAATTCCCTCATGGTGTGCAATTTCAGACATGCCAATTTCATAAGTACGATTGAGCAGGCTGTAGGGATTTTGCACACTAACAATTTTTTCTAAGCCTAATTCTTCTGCCAACTGAAGAAATTTCATTGTTCCCCATGGCGTTTCATTAGATAAGCCAATATGGCGAATACGTCCCTTTTTAACTTCCGCAGAAAGTGCTTCTAATGTTTCAACCAAAGGAGTCATGTTATGTTTGAAATGTGCTTGCTCATTGTTATAGCCTAGCGTGCCAAAGAAGTTGGTTGGACGTTGTGGCCAATGCAGTTGGTAAAGATCAATATAATCGGTCTGTAAACGCTTAAGAGAGTCATCTAATGCTGATTCAATTTCAGTGTCAATGAAGCGAGTTTGACCATCACGAATGTGACTTCCCCCTTGTGAGGGACCTGCAATTTTTGAAGCAAGAAATAATTTGTCACGCTGTCCATGCTTTGCAATCCAATGACCTATGATTTTTTCAGTTGAACCTTGTGTTTCAGGTTTAGGTGGAACTGGATACATTTCGGCAGTATCCCAAAAATATAAGCCTTGGTCTAAAGCGTAACTGAGTTGCTCAAAGGCTTCTTGTTGATTGTTTTGTTCGCCAAAGGTCATTGTGCCGAGACAAATTTCAGGGACTTGAATGCCCGATTGTCCTAATGATTTAAACTTCATTTTTGTTCCATAATGATGATTTTGTTTTATACAACATAGGTAGTATCAAAATAAAGTTCAAGAGTAAAAGGGTATTTATTGAAAGAAGTCGACTGGATTATTAAAAAAAGGCATAAAAAAGCAAATCCGAAGATTTGCTTGAGTTGAATACCAAGATAAAAATTATTCGGTGGCAGCGTCATCTTCAGGGAATGGTGACTCATCTAAAGAAACATCGAAAATAAGAATGGCTTTACCATCTGTTTCGATCATGCCTTGTTCTTCAAGTGTTTTCAAAACACGACCGACCATTTCACGCGAACAACCGACAATACGACCAATCTCTTGACGAGTGATACGAATTTGACGACCGTTTGGTAAAATCATCGCTTCTGGTTGAGAAGAAAGATCAATCAAGCAACGTGCAATACGACCTGATACATCTATAAATGCAAGATCAGTCACTTTACGTGTTGTATTTTTTAAGCGACGAACAAGTTGAGCAAAAACAGCATAGCTTAAGTCAGGGTGTTGTGTGCTGATCTCATTGAAATTTTCATAAGAAATTTCAGCAATTTCACAGACGTCACGGGTTCTTACTTCTGCAGTACGATGTGCATTTTGCTCAAAAAGACCCATTTCACCGAAGAAATCTCCAGGATTCAAATAAGCCACAACAATTTCACGATCATCATCTTCACGTAAAATAATTGAAACAGACCCTTTTAAAATCAAATACAGAGATTTTGATTCTGAGCCAGCATCAATGATCGTTGAGCGTTTAGGAAAACGATTGATGTGAGCGCGTTTAAGTAAAGCTTTGACTGACTCAGGTAACTGACCAGGAGACAAAGCATCTGTACTAAGTTGTGCAAAATTTGATGACATGGTTAAAAATTCCGAATAGGATAAGAACTAGATCTACTGATCTAAATTGAACTCGTCACATAGACGCAGAAGAGATGAAATTCCGTATCAACTCATTTTATGCTAGTGTACAGGTATCCTGTAAATTTATAGCTTTTTTAAGGTAGTTGCAATGCAAACTAGCGTACATTGGTTAGAGAATGTTGCTTTCGAGGCAAAATCGGAAAGCGGTCACCAAGTTATTATGGATGGATCGACTGAATATGGCGGTGAAAACCGTGGTCCACGTCCCATGGAATTGATATTAATGGGACTTGGTGGTTGTGCGTCTTTTGATATTGTGACCATTTTAAAGAAATCGCGTCAAGATGTGACGGATGTTGTTTGTCAGTTGAAGGCGGATCGTGCAGATAGTATTCCTGCAGTTTTTACCAAAATTCATTTACATTTTGTAGTGACTGGTAAAAATATTAAGGAAAAACAGGTAGCTAAAGCGGTTGAATTGTCTGCTGAAAAATATTGTTCAGCAAGTAAAATGTTATCTGATGGAGGAGTCGTGATTACGCATGATTTTGAAATTATTGATTGTGCTGAATAATTAAACGATTCACCTAAATAAAAAGCTAATTTTATGATTAGCTTTTTATTTAACTTTTTAAAAAATATCAGATTTTAAAAATATATATAAATTATTACAAAATATTTCAACGTTAATTTTTATATCTAATGTATTTATTGTTTAAGAAATATTTAACAATAATTGTTACTTTATGCAAGTCTATCGAGCTAAAAATAGCTGTGGATCGACACGTGCATTGTTGAGGCTCATGCCCCAATGTAAGTGTGGGCCTGTCACACGACCTGTTTTACCGACCAATCCAAGTATTTCACCTTGCTGTAATTTTTGACCCTTTTCTACAGTAATTTTACTCAAGTGGCAAAACATACTAATTAAACCTTGTCCATGATCAATCATGACTGTATTGCCATTAAAGAAATAATGACCTGTTGCAACGACTGTACCATTTGCAGGTGCAACGACTTTTTGTCCAACAGGTGCAGGAATATCTAAGCCTGAATGCGGCGCACGTTCTTCACCATTGAAAAAACGTTTACGTCCAAAAGAGTTGCTAAATTTGCCACTGGTAGGGCGAATAAACGTTGGAAATTTTTCCCACTGCGTAGGGGTGAACGAGCTATAAATATCATTTTGCTCTTTAGCTTCAACTGTGTAACGATCTAATTGTTCTTGTTGCGGATTGACATAATCTTGATTTTTAACAGTGAGTTTCTGTTGTGCATAAGCATAAGGTTTGATGTCAATTTGAATGGGTTGTGCACTGCTTTGCAATTCAAGCGTGCCTAAAGGTGCAGATAAGGGAATACCAAAGACAATGGTATTTGTTGAATTTACGCCATCGACAATAAGAACAGGTTTTCCTTCATACGTGATATTTGTAATGGTTTTGGAGATTGGAATGATTGCAATTCCACCTGCACGGCGTGAATCTTGAGGTAAAGCAAAAATTTGCGTTGAAACCAATAATATTGAGAGGCTAAGTAATTTTGGAATTGAGTACATAAAATGAAATAACATTGAATTTTAATCTAGTATGCCGTTTATTTTGAGGAATGCTCAATATGTGGATTGTTACTTTTGCAGTCATGCTTAAATAGCCTAAGCATATAAAATAAATAGCTATTTAAACCAAACTTAAAGACAGAACTTGAAAATAAAAAATCACATGCCTAATCAATTCAGCATGTGATCTATTTTCAATTCAAAAATGATCTCTAAATCAAGAATTATATGGCTTAGACCTGCGTAATTGATGCAAGACTGAAACCAATAAATCAATTTCCTCAGTGGTGTTATAAAATGCCAGAGAAGGGCGTACAGTACGTTCTACACCAAAACGGCGCAAGATCGGTTGAGCACAATGATGTCCTGTACGAACGGCAATCCCATATTGATTTAAAATCTTACCGACTTCTTCAGTTTCATAACCCGCAAGTGTAAATGACATCACACTGGCTTTATTGAGCGCTGTACCAATCAAGCGTAAACCTGAAACACTTTGCAGAGCATGTTGACCATATTCAAGCAAGTCATGTTCATAACGAGCAATATTGTGAATACCAATGCTTTCTACATATTCGAGTGCTGCACCTAGACCGACTGCATCTGCGATATTTCCTGTACCTGCTTCAAACTTGTTCGGTGCAGGTTGGTAAATCACATTTTCAAAAGTCACGTCTTGAATCATATTACCGCCACCTTCCCAAACAGGCATAGTGTCGAGTAATTCAGATTTGGCATATACCGCACCAATTCCTGTGGGTCCAAAAACTTTATGTCCTGAAAACACAAAGAAGTCAGCATCTAAAGCAGTGACATTGGTAGGCATATGCGACACAGACTGCGCACCATCAATCAATACACGTACACCTGCAGCATGTGCAAGTGCAATGATTTCCTGAGTTGGCGTCACAGTACCTAAAGCATTGGATACCTGAGTAATTGACACAAGTTTAGTTCTTGGATTCAGCAGTTTTACAAACTCCTCAATCTGAATTTGACCTGTATCATCCACAGGAATTACACGTAGTTTAGCGCCTGTTTCTTGTGTCAATTGGAACCACGGAACAATGTTCGCATGATGTTCAAGGTGAGAAACAATAATTTCATCTCCCGCTTGAATATTTTGCTTACCCCATGATTTGGCAACTAAATTGATGCCTTCAGTCGTCCCACGAACAAAGACAATATTTTTTGATGCGGGCGCACCAATAAAACGAGCCACCACTTCACGCGCATGTTCATAAGCATCACTGGCACGTGCAGCAAGTTCATGTGCAGCACGATGAATGTTCGAATTTTCATGTTCATAGAAATATGAAATACGATCGATCACGACTTTAGGTTTATGCGTTGTTGCAGCATTGTCTAGCCAAACCAATTGCTTACCATTGACACGTTCTTGTAAAATTGGAAAATCTTTACGAATTTGCAAAATATCAATCGGTTGATCGTTTTGCGTCTTCGCGGGAATTTGCAAATTTGAATGTGGATGTGCAGTTTCAACAGTCGGTGATTGCAAAAAGTAATAGCCCGATTCTGCTGTAGCAGGTTTGTCATTACGATCTTGTAATACACTCCGCAATTGATGATCATCAGTCACATGAAAATTGTCAAAGGCATACGGATTTTTTAATACATCGACTTGTGCAGATTGTGTATTGACTGTTTGCGGATTCACGACATCAGGCTTTGGCAAGTCCAAAAAGTAATAACTAGATTGGGCATTGCTTGATGTTGTAGCAGGTGCTGCTTGTTGTACTACCGCACTTGGTGTAAATAATAAATCTAAACCATGCGTTGCTGCCAATGGATCGGGGGTATTTGCACCACCAATCACAGGTGCAGAAGATAAAATTCTACGCTCAGGATGGTCAGATGTTGGTTCCATAAAATGTTGCGTTGAAGCAGGATTTAAATTCGTTTGTTGCACAATAGCAGGTACACGACCTGAGAGTGCCGCAATCGGATCTCTAGGCTGTGGTTGATGGCTCGGCAAGTCAAAGTTAAAACCTTGCGGATTTTGCTTTGGTAAAGCCGAAAAAAACTCTGCAGCTAACTGTGTAATCAAAGATTCACTGATCGGTGCATCAGGCGCACCCGAAGAAATATCTGCTGTCGGTTGATTACTTGTAAGTTGTTGGATAGTCATGGTATTTGTCTACCTCCACATCATCAAGTACAGCAAGCGCATCATCTGTCAATACAGCAAGAGAGCAATACAGTGAAA
>CAXYZD010000120.1:0-7651 GCA_964293455.1 uncultured Acinetobacter sp.
ACACCAAGCAGTACGATATTCCATGATAAAAAAATCCATAATAAGAAAATAGGAACAGCCGCAAATGCTCCGTACACAATGGTGTAGCTGGTAAAATTGGTCATGACGAAACCAAATAGGTGTTTCAACAACTCAAAGACAACAGCACCAAATAATCCCGCAATCATGGCTGCCCGAATGGGTACAGTACGGTTGGGAATAGTCCAATACAGAATGAAAAAGCCAAGAATAGTCAGACCAAAAGACAGCATTTTCAATAAAAATGCCCAATCGAGTTGATAACCGCCAAAGCTATTGCTTAAAACACTCATAGAAGCAAGTGTTGATGAAATTGCAAAAGCACTACCGAGTAGAATTGGACCGAGAGAAATAATCGTCCAATAACGCATGAAACCTACGATTCCACTACGGGTATCAGTGACGCGCCAAATACGATTAAACACGGTTTCAATACTTGTGAGCATCATCACTGTAGTAATAAATAGAAACAGAACACCAATAACAGTCAAATTACTCGAATTTTCTGTGAAAACATTAAATGCTTTATCGAATGCAATACTCGTTTTGGGTAAAAAGTTGCTATAAATCATTTGTTGTAATTGTTGGCGAGCGGGCTCAAGTGCTTTAATCGATGAAATAATGACTAAAAAAACCGTCAACATCGGTACAACAGCAAATAGGGTTGTATAGGTGAGTGAGCCTGCTTGCTCTCGGCAACGGTCAGCTTCGAAACGCCTCAAAACAAAAAAAATAAATTGAAACCAAGTCTTGTCGTAAAATGGCAGTTTCTTTAACAAATTCATCATAAAGCTTGGGTCTCTGTTTTTATTCATCATTCTTACAATTTACATCTCTAGCTTAACCAAAAAATGGTGAAAATATCGTATAGTTTTCTTTTTTTATAAATTTGAGTCAAAGATGCAAGCGTACGTATTGGTTTTATATTACAGCAAATATGGCTCAACCAAAGAAATGGCGCACCTGATTGCCAATGGCGTTGAGTCTGCGGGCATGGCAGTAAAAATTCGTACAGTACCCAATTTATCGACAGTGGTTCAGCAAGCTGAAGCGAGTATTCCTGAAGAAGGTGATATTTATTGCACTTTAGATGATTTACAAAATTGTGCAGGCTTGGCACTCGGTTCGCCAACACGCTTTGGCAATATGGCATCGGAAATGAAATATTTTTGGGATCAAACAACGAGTTTATGGCTCAATGGCGCACTACACAATAAGCCTGCTTGTGTGTTTACCTCATCAGGTTCAATGCATGGTGGACAGGAAAGTACATTACTTACGATGCTTCCACCGTTGTTTCATCATGGCATGATGATTATGGGATTAACCAATGCGACCCCAGCATTGTCAAATACTAAAACTGGGGGTACACCTTATGGTGCAACGCATGTCAGTGGTCCACGCCATGATCAAAGCCTCAGCCAAGATGAGAAAATTTTGTGTGAAGTACAGGGTAAACGTTTAGGTGAAGTGGTTAAAAAATTACAGTCGTCTTAAATTACAATTATCTTGATCGATTCATTTTTGAATAAAAAGTCAGCTTAAATATGCTGACTTTTTATTGCGCACAGTAAAACTTTAGAATAAAGCAAAAATTATTGATCTTTATGATTGATTTGTTCAGGATCAGGTGCTTTAAAACGATGTTTGCATTTTAAACATTGATAATCTAAATAAATATTTTGATCAACTATTTCACCTGCTTTTTTACCAAAACGATGTCCTAAAAAACCACCTGTAATGCCAATACCGACCGCGCCAACAAGTGTACCAATGGTTCCGCCCATGATGACACCGAGTGGTCCTGCAGCGACAGCACCAATAGCAGCGCCTATGGTTGCACCAGATGCTGCACCACCGACTGTTCCTGCGGTTGTTCCTGCCGCAGACAATAAAACACCGCCCGTTTTTTGCAGTAATTGTTCATGATTACGTTTAGCAATTTCAGTTGAGCCACATTTTGGGCAACTTAAAGCTTGTTCATCAGTCATTGATTTTTACTCGCTCGGCAAAGTCCATTTGTCTTTATCGAGTTATGGTGAATCGATATATTTCTATTTTTACGAATATTTATTTTACATGTGTTGTCGAAAAACAATGTAAAGCACATATATACCCGTTCAGTATAACTTTGAATTATAAATCAACAATGGATTAAGTCTTGATATTTTATGTGAATACACTAGTAGATAAAGCATCCATTATTGTGGAACTCGCATGAGGCTTTCTTGCGTGACGCTACAGACAAGCTGCCCATTTTGCCATAGACGTCCAAAATTAAGTCCACGAGATTGACTCGTGCGTGTGGCATCCATGTCATAAAGCAACCATTCATCTGCTTTGAATGGTTGATGAAAATGCAGACTATGATCGAGGCTTGCACTGCGGACACTGCCATTGGCGTAGCTTACGTTATGTGGTCGCAATGATGTCGTCAGTAAGTTGTAATCTGAATAATATGCAATAATTGCTTGATGGATCATGACTTGATCATGTTCAGGTGGAATAGGATCAAATGTCTGCATATATTCGGTATACTTTGCTTCTGCTTTTTTAGGATGAAATGGGTTGACAGGATTGATTGGATGCATCCGTAGATCAAACTGCCGCATAATGACTTTACGCATATATTCAGGAATATCATCAAAAATCATTTGTTTATATTCTTGCTCTGAGATGAGTGTTTCAGGTGCAGGGTATTCGGGTTCAGGGACTTGATAATTCAAACCTTCTTCAGGTTTAGCAAATGAAATCATTGCAGAAAAAATAATTTCACCGTCTTGTATTGCATGTACCTGTCGTGTCGCCAAGCTTCGTCCATCTCTTAAGTTTTCAACTTTAAATAAAATGGGTGCATCAGTTCGACCACTGCGAATAAAATAAGCATGTAGCGAATGTGCAGGGCGGTCTGTGGTTTTGGATGCGGCAATTAGGGATTGCCCAAGAATTTGTCCACCAAATAAATGCGAGCCAAACAGTTGCGTGCATTGTCCTTGAAAGAGGTATTGATCAATTTGTTTTACATTAAGTAGATCAATTAAATTTTGCGTCAGTGATTGCATTGTACATCCGTGTCTAATTTTTATATGTAAACCAATATAATAGAACAATATGTTGAAATGAATGATAAAAAAGATCTTTTTATGTAAGAGAAATGTTAGGCATAAAAAAATGCCACGAGTTATTTCTCATGGCATTTTTTAGGCATTTAATTTAACTTTTATGCTTGAATAAAAGTTACAGTGCCATTTTCTAAAGATTTTACACGAGCCAAAGACTCTACACGGTAACCTTTTTCAAGCAAAAGCTCACGACCCGGTTGGAATGATTTTTCAATCACGATACCAATACCCACGACTTCAGCATTGGCTTGGTGAATTAAGTCAGCAAGACCTAGTGCTGCTTGACCATTGGCAAGAAAGTCATCAATCACAAGTGCTTTGTCATTTTCATTGATGTGTTTCTTTGAAATCGCAATGGTGCTTTCAAGTTGTTTTGTGAAAGAAAATACTTTTGAGCGATACAAATCATCTTTGAGTGTTAAAGACTGATATTTGCGTGCAAAAATAACAGGCACGCCAAGTTCAAGACCTGCCATGACCGCAGGAGCAATACCTGAAGCCTCAATGGTAATAATTTTCGTAATACCTGAATCTTTAAACAGACGAGCAAATTCTTGTCCAATTTGTTGCATCATCACAGGATCAATTTGGTGATTTAAGAATGAGTCAACTTTGAGGACTTCGTCAGATAAGACAATACCTTCAGCCAAGATTTTCTGTTCCAGAGCGTGCACGGGAGATTCCTCTAAGAGCAAGGTGCTATTTATAGCAAACGCATATTTTAGAAAGCACTAAAAAAAAAGCAAGCTGAAAATGATTAAATATTGAAAAGTTGCTTATTTTTTGTAACCAGTCAACAGTAAACTAAACGATGTTTTACCATCTTGGTGTGCCATTTTCACAGGTAAATAGTCCAAATTAGGAGCAAGCCAGAAGGTTGAACTTTTTGAGCCATTATCATGTGTGAGAACGACTTTAAGCGTGTTGTAGGTGCCATTGGGTGTTGTAACAGTTTCATTACCTTGTTTGACAAAACGGCGTGCTTCAAGGCTTTTTGCACCTGCAATCAGGTAGGTTGCTTTTAAACCATTATTTTTTAAATCTTCACGTAATTGTAATTCAGCATTGAGCTCATCCAATGCACCTGCTTTCCATGCAAATGAGCGTGCTTTATTGCTTTTGTTGGTATTAATGACTTTTGCAGCAGGATTAAAATTGATGCTCATGGTGTCATTGTGAATTAAGACTTTACTGGTTCGGGTAAAACTATTTGAAGTGATTTGACCATTACTAAAGTTGAAACGGCTTGTTTCTGTAGCCGATGCAAGCCCTGCAGCTTTGGCTGCAAAGACATAATTCCAGTTATTGCCACTTTGACTTAAAGTACGGGTTGCCGTTCCGACATTTTTACCATTGTAGGCAAATTGATAGCTTGCTTGGAATGGGCTCATTGCATAGGCTTGCGCAGATAATGCTGAGAGTAAAAGAATTGCACTTGTACCTGTAGCAAGACCTAATGTTTTAAATATTGGTGTTTTAAATAGTGGTTGTGTCATTTGAAATAATCCTGTGCAAATGAAATTGCGGTGGTTCATTTGGCTATTATGCAACTCAATTGCGGAGATGAAATTGGTTTTTAGCGCAAAAATGTAGAGTTGTGTATATATTTTGAACTTAAATTAGATCCAAATTTAAATGATTAAGGTGCTTCCTTTTGTCGGATTGGCGTGACTGTTTCTTCAGGTAGATCATCTTCATCCTCAAAAGTAGAAGACATACGACTCACTGCAAGTTTGCTAAAGACCGCAGCCAAATTGACATTGCCCACTACAACAATTTCAGTTTCTCTGAGTTCGGCATGATTTACATGAACTTTGTTCAGTGTTTGCATAATTGAACGGTTTTTACCGAGCCAACGATTTAGGCTTAAATGCAGTAAATCATCTTTGACTTCAATGACATCAAATTTCTGTAAAATTGGACCTAATGGATCGCTGTGTAAAATTTTATGATAGAAAAATAATGCAGATTTGACTGCCATTTTCATCCAAATACTTGGATAACGTGCTTCAATAATTTCAGTATTACTGATTTGTTCAAAGACAATGAGTTGCATATCTTTGTTAAATTCCATCTGCACCAATTTTAGGTTGACGGCTAAGACAAAATGCATGCCTTTGACATTGATTGTGGCGTATAGACGTAACCAGTCATCATGTAAATCTGCATGTAAGTCTTCAAGGATTTTGACATTGTCAGTGACAAAACGCTTGAATGTCGCATTCAGAAAAACTTGAGAAACAGGAAACTCCCGTTCTTCTTCTATGAATCCTTCCGCCTTTTGATATACTTGACGAATGCGATTCGCAATATTGGTAAGCAACGTCGGCATAGATGTTTTCCTGAGTGAGCGGCATTTTATAGGGCTGTTATCTTGTCGATTTTTTAAAAATTTTCAAGTTTAGTGATTGCAGTTTAGCAAAATTCTATGAACCATTTTTCTTGATTTAAAATAACAGGTCGGAAATTTTTATCGTCATCACGCTTTAGCGTAATTGTGATAACTGTTTAAAACCACAGTAAGTTCGTACTGTTTTATACTCTTTTTTGTTTTCTAGATCAGATATTTGGTCGGTTTAAAATCATGATAAAAACGATAGTTCAGTTTCCAAAGCCAGTTTCAACTTGGTGGCATGATCGCTTATTTCTCGGTGCTATTTTAACTGCTGTTTTTGTGCACGGTGGAATTTTAGCCATACAGTTTGGTGTGCCAACGGAATCTGACACGCAAAGTAAAGATATTGCGGTGACATTGCGACCAAGTACTGAAAAAGTAAAAAATGCAGATTTTTTAGCACAACAAGATCAGCAAGGTGCAGGAACGTTTCGTGAAGCACACAAAATGACCAGTGAAATGCCTGCACAGTCTGAAGATGTCAGCGCAGGGGATCAGCAATTACAAGCACTTGAGCAAATTCAACAAAAACGTGAACTCAAATTTGAAGAAAAAGTGCTGATGACCGTTTTAAGTTGGCAGAAGCAAACTGAAGAAAGTGAGCGTAAAAAAGTCTTAGATGAAATGCAAAGTCAGTTTCAGGCAAAAGCGGCAATGGTGGCAAGCCTAGAAGCACAATATATGCAAAAGCAGCAAAACTTTAGCCGTTTACAAAAAATTAAAACGGTGGATGGTATTCAGGCCAAACAAGATGCATCGGCAGGTTATTTAGATAAATTTCGTGAAAAAGTGGAAACCTATGGAAACCGTAATTATCCTGATTTAGCAAAACAACAGCGCTTATCGGGTGAAGTTCGTTTGATGGTGATTTTGAATCGAGAAGGTGGGATTCGAGCACTTCGTCTGATTGATAGTTCAGGTCATAGTGTGTTGGATGAAGCTGCAAAAAACTCTGTACGTAAAGGCGCACCTTTTGGTCGTTTTGATGCCAATATGAAAGATATTTCAGAACTACGTATTGTGCGGACATGGCGGTTTGATCCTGCCGAGGCAGAATTTGAAGTACATTAATAGAGCAATATTGGTTTAAAAAAACAGCATTAACTGTATAATTTTACTCATAATTTGAGAGTGAATTTTGTATGCATGTTTGGTAATTTTTACCATAAAAAATGCCTTATTTATTTATTTTATTTGACCTTTTTAATAAAGCTCTATGTAATAGCTTTTTTTCTTTATTTAAAATTGTCTCCTCCCATGTTAAAAAAAGTTGTTTTGCTTGATCTTGAAAATAATATGCCGACAGCAAAAATGTTAAGTGATATTGTTGAACATTATCCTGTCATTTACTTTTTTAATTGCAAAGCGAAGTTTGAGTTCGCACTCGAAGATCTGACCGAGCTTTCAACATGGATTAGTAGTGGGCAAATTGTTATTTTAGATACTCCTCCAGCACGTGAAAGAGAATTCGAATATGCCATGATTGTTGGACAGTTAATGGCATTACTTGAACCTGAAACACATACAGAAGTCATTTCAGCCATGCCTGAAAGTACATTGTTGGTCAAGATGATGGCATCGTCCAATTTGGAGTGCAGTCTCATTCAGATTGAACGTGAATCTACACAATCACCACAACCTAAAAAATCAACACTGCCCAACATTGAAAGTATTAAAAGAAAGCCTCAACTCAGCTTGGTTAAAAAGTATTGTGATGCTTTAGGGCAAATGACAGGTCAGCCGAAGACTGTGGAAAGTTTATGTCATTCGGTCAGTAATATTTTAAAAATTGTGCCTGAAAAAGCTCAAAATTTGGTCGGCACACTCATTAATCTAAAAATTATTCGCCGTGAAGAACAGAAAATATCTGTACGAAAAAAGGTATTAAAACAATGGACAGATATTGAGCTTAATAATAAAGAAATTGAGCAGTCAAAACTTGAACAAATTGATACGATTTTAGAAAACTTACAATCTGATACACATCAATTAGTTCGTATAGATAATGCTCTAAGTGACGATACAGATACCACCCATGGCGCGCAGCATCCTTTATTTAAAAATTTTCTCTGTACACGACAAAAATAGATAACTCATTGAAATAATGTCACAATAA
>CAXYZD010000121.1:0-7639 GCA_964293455.1 uncultured Acinetobacter sp.
AAGGCAGATGCCTGATAGGATAAGAGTTCTGTGAAATTTGTCGTGTACAGAGATAAATCATACAATATTTATGTTCATTGCTTAATCAGCACATATTTTTATCATAAACAAAGACGCTATCAATCAACTATCAATTTTTATTATGAAGTTTTTTATTGATTGATCATTATCTCAAGCATCAATCAAACTTTATTCTTTTATCATTCTTGTGCTTTATTAACGCTATGATGCCCATCTTTTCTTTCAGTTTTATGACATTTTACAGCGTTTTATTCAGCCATCACTCATGCGTAAATTGATGGCTTTTGCTATGCTGTTTTTTGTAGATTAAAAAATGGATCAAAATGATGTTAAAAATTTACGGCATTAAAAATTGTAATTCAATGAAGAAAGCTTTTGACCTACTTACAGAATTAGGGATCGAATACGAATTTCACGATTATAAAAAACAAGGTATTGACACTGAAACAGTGAAAAAATGGCTTGATCAAATTGGACAAGACATCATCTTAAATAAAAAAGGCACTACATGGAAAAAGCTGACTGAAGCAGAACAGCAAGATGCACTTGCCAATGAAGATAATGTCATTAAAACTCTTACCACACATACTAGTATGATTAAACGTCCAGTTATTGAACTTGATGGCAATTATATTGTTGGCTTCGATGAGGCTGCGATTCGTGCACTCAAGTAAACGCTGTATACACCACTAAAATTTGCTCATAAAAAAAGCCTGATGTTATCAAGCTTTTTAAATAGTGTTGAATATAGAATCTCAAATATGATTACCTTTCGGTATTCATGGCAAAACTATTGAGCACGAATCCAAGTTTGGTTACGACCTAAAGCCGACACACCAATATAACCACGTAGATTCAGTTTATTCCCTGCAAGCTCACCTTTGAGCTTGTATGTTTTTCCATTTTTAGGATCTAAAATAGATCCGCCTTCATAACTTGTACCACCAACATTTTTAAGGTTATGAACAATAGTTACTCCTTTTAACGATTTGTTTTTATACGTGCCTTCACATTTCGTACAAGCATTCTCTTCACCTGGTGTCACGATGTTTTGAATCGTTGCAGAAAGTGTGCCATTTTTCTGTTCTGTAAATTTTACAATAGCTTTTGGTTTGCCTGTTGCATCATCAATGGTTTTCCATACTGTTCCATTAAGTGGGTCTGCAGCATTGGCAAAAGCAGCAGTTGCGAGTAATCCTAAAGCGAGTGCGATTTTTTTCATTTTTTTCATTTCCATGGTCATACTTGACCTATATATTATTAAAAACTCAAAACAAATATGCAATTTTTCAATGTGACTATTTAGTGTAGCCTTGTAAATATTATCCAATATTTATTCATAAACAACTATTCATTTTAAAAATATGGAAAAAATATGAAGTTTAATCCCGCTTTGAAACAATATATTACAGAGAGTATTTTAAAGACCACTTTTAAAATGCCCAGTCGCCTCAGTATTCCGCCGACTGCTGTGCGCTTTGCATTAGAACAACTCACCCGAGTTTTTCCTCAACGTAAAGACGTTAAAACTCGTTCATTACGCCTTGCTGGTATCCCCACTGAAGAAATTAAACCACAAGCAAGTTCAACCCAATTGATTTTTCATATTCATGGTGGGGCATTTTTTGTCGGTTCACTCAAAACACATCGGGCATTTTTATCTGAAATTGCAGTACGAACTCAAATGCAGGTGGTGCATATCGATTATCCACTCGCACCTGAGCATCAGTATCCAGAAGCGGGGGAAGCAGTCTATGACGCTTATTTACAATTGTTATCACAAGGTATTTTACCTAAAGACATTATTATTTCGGGCGATTCCTGTGGTGCAAATTTAGCACTTGCCTTAGCATTAAAACTGAAAGCTGAAGATTCTGAATTACTTCCTTCTGGTCTTATTCTCATGTCACCCTTTTTAGATTTGACATTAACCAGTGAATCTTTACGCTACAATCAAAAACACGATGCTTTACTATCAATCGAAGCACTTGAAACAGGTATAGAATTTTACGTACCCAAAGGGATGGATAAATCCCAACCTGAGCTATCGCCTATTTTTGGTGACTTTAAAGGCTTACCACCAACACTTGTCCAAATTGGCTCTAAAGAAATTTTATTGGATGATGCAATTCGCTTTGAAGCCAAAGCCAAAGCAGCCAAAGTTGATGTGACATTTAAATTATATACAGGCATGTGGCATAACTTCCAAATGTTTAGCCCATGGTTTGATGAAGCTAAAACATCATTGGCGGATATTGCGGCTTTTGCACATCAATTAGATCAAGATTGATACAATATACATCTTGAGCTTAAATCAAATTTAGGCTCAAAAATTATGCTCTCAATATTAAATTCACTTACATTTTTTAAACTTCAAGTTAACAATATTTATATTATATTTAGAAATAATAACAACTTAATAAGCTTAACAAATTTCAATATAGTTTGTCCTAAAAATAGGAATGTGATCCGATTAATTATTAATTCAAATTACTAGAGCGCTTACTCTGATTATTTTTGTAACAAATGTGATACAATTCACTAAATTAAGATTTTTGGTTAATTTGATTGAAAAAACAGCATAAAACCATGTTTGATCTTTATTCTTTAAAAGCGTATATTTTAGTCAACTAAGTAATAACAATAGATAAATAATTGGAGGAGAAATTTGCCATGCGAAATAAAATTTATTCCGAAAGCCATCGCAAATTATATACATTTATCAAAAATGTGATTAATAATTCATTTGTAAAAAAATGGATCAACAATAATCAAGCAGTAGTAGATGATGCAACCACTGACCCTTTAACTGGTTTATACAATCAATTTGGTATCAATTCATACTTAAAAGAATTGCATCCACAAATTGGGATCAATTATGCCATCGTGTTACTTAATCTAGATAACTACAAAGATATTCACGCACAATATGGAATTAAAGCTGCTGAAGTCGCATTGGTTTCAACTGCTGATATTATTTCCAACAATTTGCGTGAAACCGATTTAGTTGGTCGCTATGGTGAGCATGAATTTATTCTGATTCTCAGCGATATTAATCTTGAATATGCTCACAGCGTTGCACGCCGAATTGCAAAAAATGTGCAAGGCAAATCGTTAAAAGTGAAAACACAATCGATCTTATTACAAGCAAGTTGTGGTATCTCCGTTTCGGAACAAGATACTTATAGTGATGCTATTTTACAGCAAGCCGATCAAGCACTTTTTGCAGCGAAATCGAATGGTTTTAACCAAATTCGTGATCATCGCCCAAGCTAAAACAACCAAAGAGAAAGAAAGTTATTATCAAAAATAATTTCTTTCTTTGATGAAGTACATGCTGTACAACTCATTCAAATTACTGATCGAGTACTGTATTTCGTAAAGCAAAAAGGACGTACTCAGGTATAGCTTCTTTAAAGCTAATTTTTTTATTTCCAATCCATAAGTTCATGGCAACCTCTTTTTATATTATTTTTTAGTATGGTAAAACATTACAACTTTAAATTTATAGTGCATAAAAAAGAGTGGCAAACCACTCTCTCATATTATTAATAAATAGCTTATGGTCTTAGAATAAGAATGAAATACCTAAACCGCCATTATAAGCTTTATCACGACCTTCTAAATCGATCCCAATGCTTGCATCGAGCTGTGTACGGTCATTTAATGCATAAATTAAACCTGTACCCAATGCATATTCATACGGCTGACTTTCGATTTTTCGATAAACAAATTCTGAATAACCAGATAAATTTCCTGCAATTTTATAACCAACAGTTGGAATTGCAGTCACACCCCACTCACCATCTTGAACTTGATAATTCATTGTTAAGCTTGTGGTCAGTAAATCATTATATTGATAGTCTAAAGCCGTTCCAATGCTATAAATATCATCTTCTTCAGTAAAGCCTTCATTACCAGTTGCAATCTGTGCTTGCGCTAAAATTGCCATAGATAACTTATCATCATCTAGATCAATTGCTTTTTTCAAACCAATACTGACATCACCTAAACCTGAATCATCAAATTTATCGCCTTTGTATTTAACTTGAGTCCACGCTGGACCTTGCCAACCAAGTTGCAATTCTAAACCTGATGCCAAACCTGTACGAAGCAACATATCACCGTTTAAAGATAGTGTTTTTTGCTTAGCACCATCAATAGTAGACTCGGTATAGTTGACGCTTGGTAAACCTTGCTCCCAAGCAACCTGACCAACAGGGGTAATTCCTGTACCAAAACCATTTCCCGGACGATCAAAGGAAAAATCTGCAGCGATGCTTCCCATGCTTACTGTAGACGCAAGGATGAAAGTCATTTTTTTTAATATTGTCATGTGATTACTCAAATCTCGATTAATTCAATTCTTTTGTCATTTTCGCACCGCGACTACGCAGTAGCTCAAGTGTCTCTTTTTCTTCAGGTAACGCTTGTGACCAATCAATTTCATCAAAATCTTGATCGAAGAACAGATCACTAATAGATGTTAAAATAGTTTTTCCTTCTTCATCACGGGTATTTGGATTGACCTGATGATCAAGTAAGCGTAATACCACAGGTGTACATGCTGCACTTGCTGCGTCCCACAATGGACCATAACTTTCTTCGGCATCCCATAAATGAAGATTTGCTTTTGCCTGAATCAGTGCATCAAGAATATCGAGATGTACTTGTAAAGTCTGTTGTTTTTGCTCAGTTGTGAGTTCTTGACCTTCTTCATAAGCTTCGCAGATATTTTCCCACCATTTAAATAGACCATCTGACCACACTGAAACAGCAGGACCTTTTTCAGGGTCAATAAAATTTGGATCAAGACCGTCTGCGAGCAGACGCTGAACCTGTGCAAGATCTAATTCTTCCAAGGCTTGTAAAAAAACTTGCTGCTGCGCATTTAACATTTTGATCACTCTTTTATATCAGAATAAACATTATGCCGAATTCTTGTGAGCTTTATCTAGGGTCTGGTGAAAATTTAGACCAATAACCCTATGTTTTTATAAATTCAATCCAACAGAATCAACAGCATCATTGTACTACGGCTAAACTATATACTCTAAAATGGATCATTCAAACAAAGAAACCATCTGATTTCTTATTTATTTTGATGTTTAATCTTACAGTTAACGCATAAAAAAAGCCCCGAAGGGCTTTTCTATATCATCTATATTTTAACTTATGCTTCATCAAGATCAACATCGACATCTGCAAGTTCAAGTTTACTCACACGAGGGTTTTCTTTCTTTTCAAGTACATGTTCAAGACTACGTTTTACGCGCTCAATTGCACCGTGCAGTGAAGTATCAATATTTTTACCATTATGGGTAACTACTACAGGTTTTAAACCAGCAGCTTTCACTTCAATCATGCTACGGATATCATCACCTCCGCCCTTGTCAGCATTTTCATCGCTAATATGCACTGAAATTTGTGTAATACGCTCAGTGTGACGCTGAAATTCATTGTTCAGCTCATCTCGCACGTAAGTAATTAAACGCTCACTATTCTGAATATTTTTATCGGTACGGATTTCAATGTTCATAAATTATCATCCTCTTTCTTTAATTGAGAGTTTTGGAATGTACACAAAATTTTATATTTTGTGCTCAATTTTAGTTCGCTGTTTCATGTCAGCTTGATCATCTTCAATGTACTGGAACATACCCTCACAATTGATCGGATGAACACATTTGAGTCTGCAGATTCGTGTTCTTATACCTTCAATATCATGCCTTATCGGAAAATATGCAAGCATATTTTTTAAATATTTATGAAAACTATATGAAACTTGACAATTGATTACATTTAAGTTTATCTAACTGTTTTTATTAATTTAAAAAATTTTATTTTAGTCAAAATTACCTAAAAAATTCAACTCTACAAACTTTTTCATTTTCTTAATTAAATACTACAATTTTATAGCAAAGTTGATATTTACATTTTTATTTAAAATACAGAGATTTTTGGCTTTATTTTTGCTTAATAATCTGTATCCTTAATGCGCTTTCTTGGGGGAAAGATTAATCACATGAAACTGACTCAATTTGCAACAATTTGTGCCTTAGCAACAACAACTTCTTTAGTTCAAGCCAATCCTGTTGTATGGCAAGATTTCAGCTTAACTGCACTTTATGGTGAAAACTATGAATTGGGTACTGAAGATCGCACAACCATTACAGCTGAATATGCTGCTAAATTGAAATACTCAGACGTATTTTTCTTTGTTGACCACCAGATTGATGGTCATGGTGATCAAAATACATATTTGGAATTATCACCTCGTTTAAGCCTTGGTGAAGTGTCGGGTAAAAAACTTGCTATTGGTCCAGTGAAAGATGTGCTTATTGCCACCACTTGGGAACACAACGCAGGTTACAGCCGCCACAATGCTGAATCGAACAACTTTATGTATGGTGTCGGTTTTGACCTAGCAGTTCCTTATACGCAGTATGCAAGTGTGAACTTCTATAAAGTTGAAAATGACAAAATTGATGATGATTATCAAATGACAATCACATACGCTGTGCCATTTAAACTCGGTTCTGAAGATTTTCTTGTTGATGCTTTCCTTGACTGGTCAACGGCTGAAGATGATCATGCAAGCGAACTCAACTGGACAAGCCAATATAAGTGGAATGTAGGTAAACACATTTCCCCAAAAACCAAATTGTATTTGGGTATTGAACACTCAGTTTGGAACAATAAATTTGGTGTCAAAGGCTTTGATCAGAACGATGTAAGTGCTTTGGTTAAATATCACTTCTAAGTGATATTAAAATAATATTTTTAAAGCAAAACTTCGGTTTTGCTTTTTTATTGCCTGAAAAAAAGGATACGCTACAATAAAGTGATTTATCCATATCGATACCCATCATGCATTTTCTAATTCGCCCCGCTCAAAGCAATGATTTACCGCAAATCATGCACATTTACAATGCTGAAATTGAACATGGTGTTGCAACTTGGAATAATCAAATAAAGTCATTAGAAGAATATCAACAATGGTTTCAGCATTTACAGGAGGCGGGCTTTCCACTGTTTGTCATAGAAGAAACGGAAAATCAAACCATTTCGGGCTATGCTGAATATTCAAGTTTTAGGAATTTTAATGGTTATCATCAAACCGTTGAGCATGCAGTCTATATTGATCCTCAATTTTTACGTTTAGGCTTAGGCAAGGCTTTAATGTGTAAATTGATTGAACATGCTACCGCTCACCACAAGCATGTCATGGTTGCAGCAATTGATTCAGAAAATATCGGATCAATTCAACTTCATGAAAAACTTGGATTTAAACAAACAGGTTATATGCCCCAAATTGGGCAAAAATTTGGAAAGTGGCGTGATTTGGTGCTCATGCAATTAAACTTAGATGAATCAAATCAAGGATATATTTAGGATTGATATCATGAAAAAAATAATCAGCTCAATAATATTCTGTACAATTGGATTTATAACAATCGCTTCAAGTCATGCTGAAATCTCTTTTGAACAAGAGTTACAACAAGGTTGTGCCAAAATAAAACAATATGCCAATAATGGCAAAAAATTCTATGATCAAAAACAATATCCAAAAGCATTAGTGCAATTTAAACAGCAAGCCGCTTGGTCGCAATTCTGC
>CAXYZD010000122.1:0-7536 GCA_964293455.1 uncultured Acinetobacter sp.
CCTATATGCGTACCGACTCAACATTCTTAAGTGATGATGCAGTCAATATGGTACGTACACATATTGAAACTGAATTTGGTCAAAAATACGTTCCTGAAAAGCCAAATCGTTATGGTAATAAAGCTGGTGCGCAAGAAGCCCATGAAGCGATCCGTCCATCTGATGTTGCCTTAAAAGGTGACAGCCTAGTGGGTGTCGAACGTGATGCACAGCGCTTATATGACCTGATTTGGCGTCAGTTTGTGGCATGTCAGATGACACCTGCGGAATATTTATCATCAACCATTTTGGTCAATGCCAATGGCGTTGAACTCAAAGCCAAAGGTCGTACTTTGGTATTTGATGGTTTTACCCGTGTTCGTGGTCAAAACAAATCTGATGATGATGTGTTGTTGCCTGCTGTCAAAGTTGGTGAAATTTTAAGTCTTGAAAAACTTGACCCATCACAACATTTTACCAAACCGCCTGCACGTTTTACTGAAGCATCTTTGGTGAAGGAATTAGAGAAAAAAGGTATTGGTCGTCCATCGACTTATGCTGCAATTATCTCAACCATTCAAGATCGTGGTTATGTGAAGCTTGATAATCGTCGCCTTTACGCAGAGAAGATGGGTGAGATTGTTACAGATCGTTTAGATGAAAACTTCAATAACCTGATGAATTATGCGTTTACCGCAGATTTGGAAGGTCAGCTTGATAAAGTTGCTGATGGTGAGCGTAACTGGAAAGAGTTGCTGAACAGTTTTTACGTTGACTTTAAACAGCGTTTAACCAAGGCACAGGGCGAAAACGGAATGCGCCGTAATTTACCTGTCGAAGTTGAAGCTGTGCATTGTAAAGAATGCGAACGTCCTATGCAGATTCGTACTGGTACAACGGGCGTATTCTTGGGTTGTTCAGGTTATAACTTGCCACCGAAAGAACGCTGTAAAGGCACATTTAATTTGATACCTGTCGAATCATTGGCAATTTTATCGGATGATGATTCTGCTGAAACCGCAGATTTAATGTCGAAAAAACGTTGCCCGATTTGCGAAACGGCAATGGACAGTTATGTGATTGATGGTGGTCGTAAATTACATATTTGTGGCAATAACCCCGATTGTAATGGCTATGAACTTGAAGAGGGTGAATTCAAGATTAAAGGCTACGACGGTCCAACCATTCCGTGTGACAAGTGTGAAGGCGAAATGCAGTTGAAAACGGGTCGTTTCGGTCCTTATTTCGCTTGTACGAGTTGTGACAACACGCGTAAAGTGTTGAAAAGCGGTCAGCCTGCACCACCTCGTGTAGATCCGATCAAAATGGAACATTTACGTTCAACCAAGCACGATGACTTTTTTATTCTTCGTGATGGTGCAGCAGGTTTATTTTTAGCTGCAAGTAAGTTCCCGAAAGTCCGTGAGACGCGTGCGCCGAAAGTTGCAGAGTTACGTACTGTTGCTGATCAGCTTGATCCAAAATATCAATTTATTCTGCAAGCACCCGATCAAGACCCTGAAGGAAATCCAACACTTGTAAAATTCAGTCGTAAAAATCAAGTGCAATATATTGGTTCTGAAACGCCTGAAGGAAAACAAACCAAATGGTCTTTGGTTTATCAAGATGGGAAATGGGTTGAAGCTTAAGTTTTAACACAGTTAAAAATACAAATAAAATGCTCACTTTAGTGGGCATTTTTTATATGATGCGAAATATATAATTGAATAAAGTGAAGTCACTTACTCATGATTCCAATTCGTTCTGTCGTTGTTTCAGCCGTTCTATTGTCCAAAATAGAAGGTGAACTCAAAATTTTGCTCATGAAACGTGTCAAGGGTCATTTTTGGTGTCATGTCGCTGGTAAAGTGGAAGTCAATGAAACTGCGAGCCAAGCCATTTTACGTGAGGTGCTTGAGGAAACAGGCATTCAGCCGCAGCAATTGTTTAATGCAGATTTTATTGAACAGTTTTATGAACCAAGCTTAAATGTGATTGAAATGATTCCTGTCTTTGTTGGCTATTGTCAGCCGAATCAAAGTATTGTATTAAATCATGAACACACAGAATATCAGTGGTGTAATATACAAGAAGCAAAAAAATTGGCAGTATTTTCAAATCAACGAAAACTGTATGATTTTATTTGGGAAAACTTTGTATTAAACGAGCCAACGCCATTATTGGAAATTCAGTGACAATTAAAGATCAATCATGATAATAAAAAAATGCTAGCGGGATTCTGACTAAAATGTGGAAAAAAATTCGAGTTTCAATATTACTGCTCATTTTAGCATGGGCTGCATTTAGTACTTGGCAAGACATGAACCAAGACTGGAACAAGTCGGTGATTGTATTGCTGCATCCAATCAATGCTGATGGTGATGCAACAACTGCCAAATATATTGAGCAAATTTCGATTGAAAATCTAGATCAAACACAGCATTTTTTAGAAGAGAATTCACGTCAGTTTCGTGGTCAAGCGATCTTTTTTGATTTTCAATTAGGGCGTACTTTAACGCAGCTTCCTCCGAAAGTTCCTGCATCGAATAGCATGTTGAATAATATTTTATGGAGTTTAAAATTCCGTTACTACGCTTGGAAACAGCATCAAAGTGTAGATGGTTCACCCGATGTCACGCTGTATTTGAATTTTTATAATCCACAAAAAACCAATGTACTCAAGCATTCTGTTGCATTGCAACGTGGTCGTATTGGCGCAGTTAATTTATTTGCAGCAGAAAAATATCGCGGCTCAAATCAAGTCGTTGCAACACATGAGTTATTGCATACCTTTGGTGCAACAGATAAATATGACATGCTGAGTGGACAACCCATTTATCCTTTGGGTTATGCTGAACCTGATCGTAAGCCATTGTATCCACAAAATATGGCAGAAATTATGGGTGGTTATATTCCATTGTCTGAAAGTAAAAGTGTGACGCCAAAAAGCCTACAATACACGATGATGAGTCCAACAACTGCACAGGAAATTGGTTGGATTAAATAAGGAAGACCATTCATTGCATCATTACGAATGATGTTAGGTAAATGTAGCTTTATCCAAAATATTTAAACATTTTAAAATTATAGTTCTTTAATCATTTAAACCATTCGACAAAATAAAACAGACAATGGCGGGTATTTAAGCTAAAAATAAAACTCAAAGTAAAACATTAATATAAAACAGAGGAGTGCATAAGATGAAAACTGTGGGAAATGACATTATTCGTCATCAGTTGCATGAAAACCGTAAGTGGTATTTATTGTTGGGTGCATTATTGGTCATTTTTGGCTTGGTTTTATTGGCATCTTTAGGAATGGCAACACTTACCGTAGTCACACTGTTTGGTGTTTTGATGATGATTGGTGGAGTTTTACATTTACTTGCGGCATTTAAAATTTTTGATGGTAGCTTACGTTGGTTATGGGCTTTATTTGGATTGCTGTATATCGGTGCAGGTTATTACGCATTTAAAGCACCCATTACTACGGCGGTAGTACTAACCAATTTACTGGCTGTGGCATTGTTGATTGGTGGTTTTGTCCGAATTTTTAATGCATTTATGCTTAAGCCAATGTCAGGTTGGGGATGGACATTATTTTCAGGCTTACTCACGCTCATTACAGGTATTATGATTTTAGCTTCGGCAGATGCACCGTTTTGGGTGTTGGGTTTATTTTTAGCTGTTGATATCTTGTTCCAAGGGGTAAATTATTTGAGCTTTGCTGCCGCAATTAAACGGCTTCCACCCGCAAGTTATTAGATGTTAAATATTGCCGATTAAATATTAACGATTGAAAGAAATGCCTGATGACTTAATCAGGCATTTTTTATTTTGTAGCGCTGTTTGTGAATGAAAATTTATCTAAGCTTAGATTTGTGTTAATACTATTTGAAACATCAAGTATTCACAATTTATGAAAACATTTGTACTCGCGCCTGATTCATTTAAAGAAAGTATGACAGCTGAGCAAGCTTGTGCTGCTATGCAACGAGGAGTTGAGAAAGCACTGCCAAATGCACAGTTTATTCATGTTCCTATGGCTGATGGCGGTGAGGGGACAGTAGATGCGTTAGTTTCGGCACGACATGGTCGAAAAGTTGAGATTGAAGTATCACATCCGTTGATTGAACAAAAAGTAAAAACCTATTTTGGCTTGATTGAAAATGATCAAACTGCTGTGATTGAAATGGCGTTGGCAAATGGTATTCACCTGATTGAACCATCACAGCGAAATCCTTTACTAACATCGACATTAGGCACAGGGGAAATGATCAAAGTCGCTTTGGGTTTTGGTGTTTCTAAAATCATTATTGGTTTAGGTGGTAGTGTGACCAATGATGCAGGTGCTGGTATGGCACAGGCTTTAGGTGCAAAGTTTTTCGATGAAAATGATCAGGTTGTACAAGTCGGGGGCGGACAACTGAGTCACATCAAGAGCATTGATTTTTCAAAACTTGATTCACGTTTAAAAGATACTGAAATCATCATCGCTAGTGATGTAAATAATCCACTGTGTGGTGAAAATGGAGCATCTCATGTCTTTGCACCACAGAAAGGCGCAACACCTGAAATGGTTGCAACACTTGATCAAAATTTAAAATATTTTGCAGATTTAGTCGCTCAAAAAGTCGGTACGGATTTTCAAAATATTGCAGGGGCAGGAGCAGCAGGTGGTCTAGGTTTTGGTTTAATGGCATTTGCAGGCGCAAAGATTCGTTCAGGTGTGGAAATCGTGATTGAAGAAACAGGGCTTGCTGAGAAAATTGCTCAAGCTGACTATGTCTTTACAGGTGAAGGTGGAATCGATTTTCAGACTAAATTTGGTAAAACCCCATTTGGTGTGGCGCAAGTTGCCATGCGATTTAATAAACCTGTGATTGCCTTTGCAGGCTATGTTGGTGAAGGAATTGAAGAATTATATGATGAAGGTTTTACTGCGATTTTAGGCATAGTCGATGGTGCATGTGATTTACCAGCAGCATTAAAAAATGGTGAAAAGAATTTGGAAAGGACTTGTGAGAATATTGCTCGAGCTTTAGGGGTAACTTTGCATAATGCCTAATAATTACAGCACTATTTAGAGACTGAATTTAACGAACAGATAAGAATAAGGTGAAGTAAAATGAACAAATTTTTATTTGGTATTCTCATTTTTTGTATTTCGAATTTGAGTGTGGCGATGCCTGAATATCGTGAATCAATGAAGGCATATTTAAAACAAGGACCCTCGACTTCTTTTAATTTTGAGAAAATGAGTTTAGTCACAATGGCAAATCTATTGAAGAGTGAAAAACAAGTTAAGGTAATTTATGCACCAAATGTAGATACTCAACAAGAAATCGATATGCATTTAAAAAATTCAAATTTTCTTGGATTTCTGTACACAACACTTCGTCAACGAGATTTAAAATATAAAGTTATAGATTCTAGAACAATTAAAATTTACCCAACCTCAGACTAAACTTTTACAAAAGCGCTTATGCTACTATCGCACTTTTAAAATTTGAGATTTGAAATAGTATGTCGTTCGCACAGCTCATTGATGAATTAAACCCTCAACAAAAGCAAGCTGCAATCACAAAAAACAAGCATAGTCTGGTTTTAGCAGGTGCAGGTTGTGGCAAAACCAAAACCATCGTGGCGCGAGCAGCTTACCTGATTGATCAAGGTGTACCTGCCAATCAAATCCAAATTCTCACTTTTACGCGTCGTTCAGCGAGTGAAATTGTCGCACGTGTTGAATTGGCGTTAGGTGATGATGCCAAAGGCTTACGTGCATCAACATTCCATACATTTTGCATGTATTTATTGCGCCGTGTACCAAAAGCCTTTGGACTTGATCAATTTTCAATTATTGATCGTGATGATCAACTTATGCTATTTCGCCTGATTCGGGGTAAAGACGATAAAAAAAATCCGAATGCTTTACCGAAACCGAAACAGCTGTGTGATCTATATTCATTTGCACGCAATACTCGCCAAAAACTGAGCTTGGCTTTAGAAAAACAACTGCCTGAATTTTTAGAATATAAAGATCAAATCGCAGAAGTGATGAAAGAGTACGAAGCTCGAAAAAAAGCACGTTATTTTTTAGATTATGACGATATTTTGGCTGTGGTGGCTTCAGGTTTAGCGCAATCGGAAGGTCTAACCGATTATGTCGCATCACTTTGTCAGCACATGCTCGTTGATGAAATGCAGGATACCAATCCTTTACAATGGGCAATTTTAGAACCCTTAAAAGACAAAACCTCATTGTTCTGTGTCGGTGATGATGCACAGTCGATTTATGGTTTTCGTGGTGCAGATTTTGAAAATATTCACCATTTTAAAGACCGTGTACCTGATGCAAAAATATTTAAACTTGAAAAAAATTATCGTTCGACTCAAGAAATTTTAGACTTTTCCAATTGGTTGTTGGGTCAAAGTGATATTCACTATGATAAAAAACTTGAAGCTTATCGGGGTGATGGTATTAAACCTCGTATGCATGTTTTCCCGAATGAGTTTGATGAAGCCAAATGGATCGCCATCGATATTAAAGAACGTCATTTACTTGAAGGTTCTGCTTGGAATGATCATATGGTTTTGGTGCGTTCAGCCTTTGCAGCCCGTCATATCGAGGCGGCATTTATTCAAGCCAATGTACCGTATCGCTTTATTGGTGGTATGAAACTTCTTGAAACAGCGCATGTGAAGGATTTACTCAGTTTATTACGTGTGATTGCCAATCCGCTGGATGACATTGCGTGGATGCGTTTTCTGACGCTGTGGAATGGTGTGGGTGATGTGAGTGCAAGTAAACTCGCTCAACAATTATTAACTGAGCCTGATTTTGATAAAATTGTAGAAAAGCTCGAAAAGTTTGGGCGCATTCCTGAAAATACATTGCTGATTATGAAGCAAATGAATGTGCTGAAAACTGAAGTGGAAGCCTGTGTGAAATTGGGTGTGGAAGCTATTCTTAACCAGCTTGAAGAAAATTATGCCAAGAAAGATTGGAACAAGCGTATTGGTGATTTTGATCTCGTGAAGCAGTTAGCATCTAAACATTCTCAGCTTAGTGAGTTTTTAGAGGAATATGTTTTAGATCCTGTGTCTATTTCAGAAATTGAACGTCAGTCGCAAGATGATGTTGTGACCTTGATTACTATACATTCGGCAAAAGGTACAGAGCAAAAAGTCTGTTATGTGGCGAATGTATCCGCAGGGCAGTATCCACATGCACGAGCACAGGGCAATTTTGATGAAGTCGAGGAGGAGCGCCGTGTGCTTTATGTGGCAATGACACGTGCGAAGAATGAATTGATTTTAACCAAACAAAATTTAAATATGTGGGCAAGCAGTCAAGTTGATGATCAGGGTCGCAAGGTTGAAAGCTATTTTCTCAATGATTTAACGCGCAATTTATGCACCACGGAAACGCACTATAAACCTCGTCAACAAACTGTAAAAAGTGCTTTACTCGAACGACAGGCGATTAATTTAGATTTTGGCATTGATCTCGATTAAACTATAGCAATCCCGTTTTCATTCAAAAAGTAGTGTAGGC